>NZ_CAUJAN010000002.1:0-300000 GCF_963082495.1 Methanobrevibacter sp. V74 | reverse complement strand
AATAAAGAATTTGCAACGGAATTATATAATAAATTTGAAAAAAATTGTGATGTTCCATCAAGTTTTGGATTTATGGAATTATGTGGTCCTAGCATTCCAGAATCTATCGATAAATTAGTCGATGAAAATGATTTGGAAAGATTAGTCGTTGTTCCAGTATTCATTGCTCCTGGAATGCACACCACTCATGATATTCCACATATCTTAGGCTTTTTAGATGACCATGAGCATGAGCATCATCATCACGACCATGGACACGGTCATGACCACACTCATGATTTAACTCCAGTGGACTTTGATGGTGAAATACTCTATCCGGAACCAATTAAGGCTGATGATATCTTAATTGACATTTTAATTGACATGGTAAATGAAAAATTATAAATTTTCCATATATTTTTTTGAAAAATTTTTTATTCAAGGTAACTTAAGTGAATTTAACTTTAAAATTAATTATTATTGACTAATAGGTGTTAAAATATGTCTGATAAGAAAACAGGAATATTACTTTTAAGTCATGGCTCAAGATTGGACGATGGCGAAGAAGTAATTAAATCGTATAAAGAAATGTATACAGAAGAATTTCCAGATATGCCAGTAGAATATGGATTTATGGAAATCAGAAAACCAGGTATTCCAGAAACTATTAAAAAATTAAGTGAAGAAAACGATTTAGATAAAATCGTTGTTGTACCGGTTTTTGTTGCACATGGACTACATACAAAAAGGGATATTCCGGGGTTGCTGGGTATTGAAAGTGATTTTGATGAAAGTGAAGTCTCTGGTGGTCATCATCATCACCATCATCACCACGATGACCATAATCATAATCACGGACATCATCATCACCACCATGACCATGATGATGAACCGGTTGAATTTGATGGTGAAATTGTATTAACCGATCCTCTTGGAATTGATTCAAGAATGTATGAAATTATAAAAGAGAGAGTTTCAGAACACTTATAGTTCTGAAATTTTTTTAATTATATTTATTTATTTTAAAATTTATACTAATATTCATGACTCTCAAAGTCTCTGATATTGGTGAAAAGGAATTGGTAAGATATATTATTGCCAATTCAAAATATATTACTCCCGATGACACAGCCATTACTGAATTTAGTTCTACAAATATAATTTCAACTTGTGACATGCTGATTCAGTCAAGACACTTCCCAAAAAACATGTCTTATTTTGACATGGGATTTAAGGCCGTCACAGTTAATGTAAGTGATCTTGCAGCCATGGGAGCAGAACCATTAGGTTTTTTACTTGCAATAGCTCTTCCAAAGGATTTAACAATTGACTCTTTTAAAGAAATAATTGACGGTGTCTTGAAAGCTTGTGAATATTATCATATTCCATTAATCGGCGGGGATACTAATGAAGCATCTGAAATTATCATAACTGGAACTGCCTTAGGCCTAACCGATAAGCCATTAATGAAGGATACTTACAATAAAGGTGATTTAATAGCCATCACAGGCAGCATAGGTCTTGCAGCTCTTGGTTTTGAATTAGATTCTTTAGATAATATTTACTCTAAAAAAGCTCTAAAGCCTAAAGCCAGAATTAATGAAGGTTTAGTTTTAAAGGATTTTGCCACATCTGCAACTGATATAACTGATGGGCTTGCAAGTGAATTATATGAGATAAAAAAAGATAATTTCGGATTCATGATTCATGAAGACATGTTGAATATCACCGAGGAGTTCAAATCACTGTCTTGCAATTTAAATTTAGATTACTTGGACTTAATTTTACACGTTGGTGAAGACTTTGAGCTATTGTTCACCATTTCAAAAGATAATTTAGAAAAATTACCAATTAATTGTTTGGTCATTGGTGAGGTAACTGATTCTGATGTTGTAGAACTTACTTTAGAAAACGGTTTTGTTGAAAGGATTAAAAATAAAGGCTATGAACATTATGTTAGTGAGTAGGGAATTGTACAAAAAGAGTTCTAAAACTCAAAAGATTCGATGTGAAATTTGTGCAAATTACTGTAAAATTGCTGAAGGTAATGTGGGAATATGCCGTCAATACAAAAATATTAATGGCGAGTTATTTGATGAGTCTTATGGTATTGTTTCATCACTTTCATCGGATCCTGTTGAAAAAAAGCCTTTAAACAAATTTTTACCTGGAACATTTACATATTCGATAGGTGGATTTGGTTGCAATATGGCCTGTCTGCACTGTCAGAACTATCTTATTTCACAAGAATATGATAAATTGTCCATGGGCATTGAAATAACACCAGAAGCGATTGTGGAAAATGCAATTAATTATAATTGCAAGTCAATTTCTTGGACCTATAATGAACCTACTATACACTTACCTTTTTCTAAAAAAACCTCTATTTTAGCAAAACATAAAGGTTTAAAAGTTATCTATGTAAGTAATGGATATTATTCAGCAAAATCCCTTGATGAGGTTTTGGGATTTGTTGATGCATTCAATATAGATCTGAAATCCATGTCTAAAAAGTTTTATAAAAAAATATGCAGTGCAGATTTAGATGTTGTCTTAGAGAATATAGAAAGAATATATCAAGATGGAAAACATTTGGAAATTACAAATCTTATTATTGATGGTTATAATGATTCCACCCAAGAGATTGAAAAATTATGTGATTTCATTGTAAATAATCTGGGTTCAGATGTTCCACTACATTTTTCAAGAGCTTTTCCTTATTATAAAATGTTAAATATTACTCCTACTAATCCTGACACATTGTTTAAAGCTCGTGAAATTGCATTTGATAAAGGAATCATGAATGTTTATTTAGGAAATATTTAATATTATTAATAAGGCACTTTCAAAAACTTGTTTGATTTAAATATTTGCAAGTTTTTTATTAAAAACTTTTTCTTAATATTTGGAGTTATTTTTATAATTTAAAGCTAATTAATCAGTTATTTTGAAAAATTTAAATGAATAGATTAATCGAAAAAATTAGTTATCACACAAGTTTTTGAAAGAGTCATTAATAATCATATAATTAAATACTTATATAAGCTATTATAAAAAATATATAAAGGTGTTAATAATGATAAAGAAAATAATAATATTTCTTGTAATATTCAGTTTAGCTGTCGGCATTGTTTCAGCTACAAATGATATAAATGATACCGTATCTAGCGCTGATGAAGATGTTGTCGCTGGTGTTGATGATGAACCTTTAAGTGCTAGTGTTGATGAGAATTATTCATTGTCCAATGCTGAGGATGAACCTTTAAGCACTAATGCTGAAAATAATAGTTCACCAGATACTTCAAATAAATTAGCAGTAAACATGGAAAATAATGCTCCTGTTTTATTAACAAATAAAAACACATTATCTTCTACAGGTGTGGATACTTCAAATACAGTTCAGAAAACAACATCTTGGACTAAAGTTACCATATTGAAATTTAAAATTAAAACTAAATGGTTTAAAAACAAATATAAGAAAAAGCTAAATAAAATATCAAAAAAAATGAAGAAAAAAATGAAGAAAAACCTGATAAAAATACTAAAAAAATATGCTAAAAAGGGATGGCATTATAATAATGTATTTTATAAGTACCGTATAGGAAGTTATAAGACCTCTTATAAATTTTATGTTTCACTTTACAGGATTCAGGTTTATAACTGGGTCACTGGTGAAAGTTATTATGAATAAATAACTTATAATCTCTTAGGATTTTTTTTAAATCCTAATCTTTTTTTTAATCTGCGAATGTGTTAAATTTACTTGTTTTAAATTTTAGTCATAATTTTTCAATTTTTGAGTTAATTTTCTTGCTTTAATTTCATACAATCTATATTATTCATAATTTTAAAAAATAGGGATTAAATTCTCTATTATACACGTTTAATGCTTGTTTTTTTAATTCAATATAAAATTTCAAATATAAAATAGAATATTTATATTTAAGGGCAATACTGTAAAATTAAAGTAAAAATAAGAAAAAATCACTAAATATTTCCATAAATTCTATTTTCTGATTATCATTATACTTTATTTAAATAATAGATTCCTGCTTTTATTTTGATTATATTTTAATAATCTTAATAATTATACTAGCTATTTTTAATTAAATTAATCCATAATCATAAGTCGAGTTAAATATTTATGTAGATTACAATAAAAAAAGTTAGTTTATTCTCCAAAACTAACTCTTTCAAATTTTTCCAATGTTTTAAGTGATTTGGTAGCATCTACTCCAATTTTAGTAGTTGTACCATCACTTTCAGCTACAGGATCAAGGGATGAACCACGTACATTAGGGACAACAATGATATCATGGTCACCTTTTACACGTGTAGCTATTGCATATTCAACATCTTCAGCATCAAATACATCAACATCAGCATCTACAACAGTGCAATGTTTAAGTGAAGGGTGAGCAGATAACGCTGCCATAATGGCATTTTTACCATCACCTTCAGTTTGTTTATTAATGGATACAACTGCATGTAACCAACAACATCCACCTTCAGTTAAAACAACATTTTCAACTGTTGGAACTGCATTTTTAACGGCTTTATATATTCTTGGCTCTTGCGGGAGACCTTGCAATAATTTATGTTCAAATCCGGCTGGAACAATAGCATGATAGCATGGATTTTCTTTTTTAATATGCATTTTGCTTAAATTAATTATTGGTTGGTCACGGATACTGTCATAAGTATCGGTTAAATCAACAAATGGTCCTTCAGCAATAGTTTCACTTACAGATATTTTACCTTCAAGGATAATGTCTGCTTGAGGAAGTTTTAAATCCCCACATTTGATTAATTCAAGCTCCCCATTTTTAAATGCATTTGCAACATCCATTTCATCATAATCAATAGGAATGGAAGTAGTACTTGCCAGTAAACTTGCAGGATCCATTCCAATAGCTATTGCAATATCTAAATCTTTTCCTACTTTTTGAGCATTTTGGAAGTAAGTATAAAGATTTCTTGGTACAATCCTAATGACTAATCTTTTATTGTCAAGCACCATCATGCGGTGGATTGAAGCATTTTGAATACCAGTTACAGGGTCACGTGCAAATACAACGCCGGCAGTAATGTACTCTCCGCCGTCACGTTTATAATGAGTTAAAATAGGTATTTTATCTAAATTAATATCTAAAGTATCATATTCGGAAAAATCAGTGAATTTATCCACTTTTATAGGTTTTTCCATTGCATCAATAATTTTTTCAGTAATTTCAGATACTTCACAATTAATAGATTCAGCTATTTTGTCACGAGTATTGCAGATTCCTGAAATAACCGGCATGTCAAATCCTTTAACATTTTTAATAATAACTGTGTCTTTAGGATATTCTCTTAGGACTTTAGAAATTTCATATTCGCTTGAAAGCTCTTCTGTAATTTCAATAATATTTTCATCTTCAATGTTCATATTATCACTAAAATGTAATTTTTTTATCTTTTAATTTATCTAATAAATCTACAATTTCCGGATTATCAATAGATAATATTTCACCAGCTAACACTCCAGCATTCTTACCGTTATTAATACCTACAGTTGCAACAGGAACTCCTGGCGGCATGTTAACGGTTGTTAGCATATAATTGTCTCCGTCTTCATTAGTACATGGAACACCAATTACCGGTCTTGCAGTAAGCCCTACGATTCCTCCGGTAACCTGTGATGAGTTAGAACTAATTCCAATGAAAATTTTAGCTTTTTTCATTGATTTAACATAATTGATGAATTTTCGAGTAGATCTGATTGGACAGACTACTTTGGTATCATGAGTAATTTTAAGTCTGTCTAATATTTTTGTAACGTTTTTAGCAGTTCCCAAATCAGTTTGCCTTCCAACAATGATTGCTACTTCTGCATCTTTGTTTTTACAGCAGCCGCCCTCATTTTCGTCGACTTCAGCTTTATTTATTTCAATATTTTTAATTCTTAGGAAGTCATTGTTGATATAAGGTCTGTCAATTGATTGAATAATCCTTTCATTGCTATCTATTACTTTTTTAGCATATTCCTTTCTTAAACTAATAACTTTTTGATGGACTTCTTCATCATGAAGACCAATAAATTGGGCTGCAAGTATTGCTGCATTGTCTCCTCTATCAATTCCAACAGTGGCAATTGGGGATGGATAAGGCATTTGAACAATTGATTCTAATGCATCTATACCATTTGTTTTAACATCTACTGGCACACCAATAACCGGTCTTGGTGTATAGGCAGCAATTGAACCTGGTAAGTGGGCGGCCAGTCCTGCAATTCCAATAAATACTTCAATTCCCGCATCAGTACCTTTCATTACAATTGACTGAACTAAATTGGGAGTCCTATGTGCTGATGCAATCTTTAAGCTGTATGATATTTCCAACTTGTCTAAAATATCCATGGCCTTTTCTGCAATAGCAATATCCGATCCACTTCCAAGAATAATCATTATTTTTGGTGTCATATAAAAATCCTCTCTTAAAAAAATTTGTTCAGTTTAAGGTATTGATTTTAATATATATTAAACTATCATTGAAAGATTAATTCTATTTCTCTGGGTATCTATTTCGATAACTTTCACATCAACAATATCTCCAACGCTGACGATATCAAGAGGATGTTTAACAAACTTATCAGCCACCAATTGTGAAATATGAACTAATCCATCTTGATGAACGCCAATATCAACAAATGCTCCAAAATCAACAATGTTTCTAACTGTTCCCTGCATTATCATTTCTTCTTCTAAATCATCAATCGACATTACATTTTTTCTCAAAATAGGTTTCGGCATTTCCTCACGGGGGTCACGGCCAGGTTTTTTAAGTTCGTGAATAATGTTTTTTAGGCTTTCAGCTCCAAGGCCCAGCTCTTTAGATAATTTATCAATGTCAATATTATCTAATTTTAGAGAATTGGTGCCAATGTCTGTTATTGAGTAATTCACCTTGTCTAATAATTTAAATGTGGCGTCATATGATTCGGGATGTATTGTGGTATTGTCGAGAGGATAGTTTGGATTGTCAATTTTAACAAAACCTGCACATTGTTCAAAAGTTTTCTTTCCAAGTTTTTCCACATTTAAAAGTTCTTTTCTGTTTTCAAAACTACCATGTTCTTCACGATATCTAATAATGTTTTTAGCTGTAGTGGCACCTATTCCTGATACATAATTTAATAAGCTTACAGAAGCAGTGTTAAGGTCAACTCCAACTTCATTCACCACCTTTTCGACAACACCAGTTAAAGATTCAGATAACACTTTTTGATTCATATCATGCTGATATTGGCCCACGCCAATTGATTTGGGGTCGATTTTAACAAGTTCAGCTAATGGGTCTTGAAGTCTTCTTGCAATTGAAACTGCACTTCTCTCACCTTCTGTAAAATCTGGAAATTCTTCATCTGCAAGTTTTGAAGCCGAATACACTGATGCACCAGCTTCATTAACAATAATGTATTCGACAGTTGTGTTTCTGATAATTTGAGCTACTATTTCTTCAGACTCTCTTGAAGCAGTTCCATTTCCAATAGCTATAACATTAATTTCATACTTTTCAATTAAGCTTCGAACAGTTTTAATTGATTCTTTAACTTTATTTTGTGGTGCGGTTGGATAAATTAAGCTAGTATCAAGCACCTTGCCTGTTTCATCAACAATTGCAAGTTTACAGCCTGTTTTAAAAGCAGGATCCCAACCAAGAATTGTTTTACCGACTAACGGACTTTCCATTAATAATTGATTAAGGTTTTTTGCAAATACCCTAATTGATTTTTCTTCAGCTTTCTCGGTTAAAAACTTTCTAATTTCTCTCTCGATAGTGGGTGAAATTAAACGTTTATAAGCATCACGAACTGATTCTTTAATAATTGGAGTAGTGTAGTTATTGTATTCGACTTTTTCAGGTATTTTTGAGATATTTTTCAACATATGTCTGTTTAAATATTTTATAATTTCATCGCTGCTGCAGGTAATTTTTGCCCTGATAATTCCTTCATTTTCCCCTCGGTTAATAGCCAGTATTCTATGTGGGGGTATTTTTTTAACAGCTTCCGAATAATCGTAATAAATATCATACTCTGTTGAAACTTCACAGTTCTTTGCCTTTGTTTCAATCTGGCCTGTGTAGAATGTATTTTGACGGATTTTTTTTCTGAATGTGGAATTGTCTGAAACGATTTCTGCAATAATGTCTTGTGCACCTTCAATAGCTTCTTCAGGAGTTTTCACTTCATTTGTGACATATTTTTTAGCTATTTTTTCAATACTTTCTTTGGCGTTTTGTTTTAGAATAATTTGTGCAAGGGGTTCTAAGCCTTTATCACGTGCTTTGGTTGCTTTTGTTTGTTTTTTACTTTTAAAAGGCCTGTAAATATCTTCAAGCTCAACTTGTGTTTCGGCTTTCATGATTTGAGTTTTCAAATCCTCATTTAGCTTACCTATTTCATCAATTCTTTTAATGATTTTTTCTTTTCTATTTTCTAGATTACGTAAATATTTAAGCCTTTCATCAAATTTTCTTAAAGTTTCATCGTTAAGTGAACCGGTAACATCTTTTCTATACCTTGCAATGAAGGGTATTGTGTTTCCTTCATCAATTAATTTGATTACTTTTTTAACCTGCCAATTATCTAAGTTTAATTCTTTTTGGAGTGTTTTAACAATCATTAAATTCAACCTAAAATTATCTTTTTTCTTTTTAATTCAATATTATTGATTATCAATTAATAATTTTTTGTTTAGTTTAATAATAACATTTATAACTATTTAAACTAAAAAAATATTAATGTAAAAATTAAAAATGGTGAATTTATATTGTCTTGGTTTTTAGTAATTATTGTATTTTTACTGGCTGGTTTAAAAACTGAAAAAGCTAATGAATATCAAAAAGTTTCAGTAATCATTCCCGCTTTTAATGAAGAGGATACTGTGGCTCAGGTTGTTGGGGTTGTTAAGAAAGTATCATTTGTTGATGAAATCATCGTTGTTAATGATGGATCTTCGGATAATACCGAAGCTGAAGCTATTAAAGCAGGTGCTCGTGTAATCTCTCATGAATTTAATAAAGGTAAAGGGGAGGCATTACACACAGGTTATAAAGAAGTTGAATGTGATATTATTGCATTTATTGATGCAGATATTTATAATTTAACTTCCAGTAAAGTAGAAGCAATGATTAAACCAATTTTAAGCGGTAAAACAGATATTACAAAAACCAAATTTTCACGTGCTAGTGGACGTGTAACTGAGCTTACAGCAAAACCGCTTTTAAACTTTTTCTTCCCGGAAATTTCATTTGAACAGCCGTTAAGCGGTCAGTTTGCAGCACGTAAAGAGATATTAAAAAAGATTAATTTCGAAAAAGATTATGGTGTGGATGTAGGTATTGTTATTGATGCTGATGTATTAGGTATTTCCATAACTGAAGTAGATATTGGTGCAATTGAGCATGACATGTCTTCACTTTCTGATTTGAATTTAATGGCTAATGAAGTTGTAAGAACAATTATAAACCGTGCTAATAAGTATGGTAGGGTTGTGATGATTGATGATATTGGATATTATATTAGAATGTCTATTGTCGGATTGTCATTGGTCATCCTAGGTTTATTCACCATATTTTTCGTAAAATTAGTTCCATTAACTGTGGGAATAATGATTTCGCTAATCGGTCTTATAATGGCAATTTATTATATTATTAAGGTTGTTATAAAATCAATTGTAATGTTTAAAAAGATTCCGCGAGGGAATTTATTGAGATCTTTTATTAAAATTCATTTTCCAATGATTATATCCATCATTGTTTTGCTTTTAATGATTTCGACATTTCTTGGTGCAGCACACTTTGAAAATGGAGTATTATCAATTGAGCCCAACTCAAGAAATTTAATAATCTATGCTGATGATACGCCAAATGACAATTCTATTTCTGTAAGGGGTCCCTATAAAATCGATGCAGCTATTGAAGGCGAATCTGACCAAATCAGAATGCCTGCTGATGCAATGATGACGCTTGGTATTAATATAAATGACACGATCTTCATATCTGGCGAACCATATATGATAAATGAAACAAGATATGGTGAATCAGATGTATTGAGATTGCCAAAAGAAGTTCAAAAAGATTTAGAACTTGAACCTAAGGATGTTATTCAAAACAGTCGTTTAAAAGAGATTTTTGAGGAGGCTACTGTTAGTCATAGTTATAGGCATAATGATTCTACCGCATTTAAGGAAAAATTCACTATATCTTCAAGAAATAAAAATGCGTCTGTTTATGAAGTATTCTTGGATAATGTGTCTGTTGCTAATTCAACAGGAATTTTTAAAAACGAATCTAGTTATGATATTTCTGTAAATGGCGAATTTTATACTTCCTTTGACTTTAAAGAGAATTCTAATAAAACATTTTCATATGAAGGGCATGACGTTTCAATATTCTTTAAGGATACAAATTCAACTTCTATAAAGCATTTTGTCAGCCAAAATTTCATTGACTTTAATTTATAAAAAATAAAATAAGCGTATCTGCAAACTATGCAGATATTATTTTTTGTCATAGGCTTTTACAGCCTCTTCAACATCATCATAAAGACCAAGAGCTGCAAGAGCGCCAACTTTTCCTTGTTCGCCTGTAACTGCAATTAATGGAATATTTAATTCTTCTGCAACATTTTCTGCAGTTTCAATATCCATCATTCCGGATTTTGTAGCGATAGAATATTTTCTTAATTTTTCAGGAATATCTAAACCTTCTAAGATGGCTATTGCGGTTTTATCAGATAAAGTATCTCTTTTAAGGATTTCAATAATTCTATCAATTAATTCTTGTTTTTTTAATGATTCGACAGCAAAACTAAGAGCAATTGATACGCAATTTTGAGTTTTATGGGGGTTATGAGGATATAATTGAACGATAATATGATCTAAGTATTCAAATCCTTCATTTGCAAGTTCAACCCCTAAATTATGAGCCATTGTCCAAGTAGCACCTGCATCTTTGGTATCGGTATCATCGATACCAATAACTACCTTTTCAAGTTTAGGTGTTACAACAGTCGCTCTTCCAACTTTTGAGCCTCCACCAACTTCAAGAAGCTCAATATATTTAACACCTTCACCCATTCCCCTACACATTCCAGCTCCAACACCTGCTCCTGCAAGACCGGCATGTGTAATTTTGACTTCATCTCCATCAATAACAATCTCATCAATTCCAGCAGCATTAAAGCTAGCTTTCAAATCAAGCGGAGCACAGCCGGCATGGCATTTGTAAACATGCTTGTTTCCATCACGATAGGTTGAGTCAATTAACTTGGAATTATTTTTATATTGATGTAATAACCAATGTGACCCTGAAATACATGGATGGTACTCTATGAGTTCTACTTTATCTCCATCTACCATAGTCAATACTTTTTTGTATGGTGCAATCCATGGGTCATTGAATTTCTCTTTTAATTCCTTAGGTTTTAATATTTCCATTTAATCACTAGATTTCTTTTAATCTGTCGCACATTTTAATAGCTGCTTCAACAGCGCTTTTCGCGTTTTTAACACGTCTGTGAGCATCCATTCTAGTCATACCGGGACCGGTAATACCAAGTGCTACTGGAGTATCATATTCTAAAGCCAAATCCGCTATTTTACGGGAAGCATGCTGTGCTACTATTTGATCATGGTCAGTTGCACCTTCAATCACGGCACCAAGAGTGATAATTGCATCGTATTCATCTTTTTGTAATAATTTTTTAATTACAAGAGGCATATCAAATACGCCTGGAACTGCAATTACTTTAGTAATTTCACAGTCTCTGTTTTTCGCTTCCGCTTTTGCAAGTTCTAACATCATTTGTGTAATATCATAATTAAATTCCGCAACTACTGCTGCGATTTCATATTTTACCATATTTATCAATCCTTTATTTTATGCAAATATAATGAGTAAAAATCCTGCCACCCCACTTATTACCATAATAAATATGATAAAAAGTGCTGCAAATTGTATTTTAGTTAATTTTTTGAAATTCATATTTTCTTTTCTCCTTCATAAATTATTTTTAACTTCAAAAGCTATTTCAGTGGTGGTAGCCAAACCACCCAAATCACCAGTTAAAGTATTTGCATCCTTTAGTACTTTTAATATTGCAGCTTCAAATTTATTCGCCGATTCATTTTCGCCTAAATATCTAAGCATCATGATGGCTGAAAGCATCATAGCTATTGGATTGGCTATGTTTTTGCCTGCAATATCCGGTGCCGAACCATGAACAGGTTCAAATAATGCGCCATCTTCACCAATATTTGCTGATGGAATCAAACCAAGTCCTCCAACAAGACCGGCTCCTTCATCAGATAAAATATCTCCAAAAAGATTGGTGGTTACAATAACTTCAAAACTTTCTGGTTGGGTGATAAGATACATTGCAGTTGCATCCACGTAAAAGTCCTCGGTTGCAATATCAGGATAGTCTTTTGCAACTTCATAGAAAACTTTTTTAAACAATCCATCAGTTTTTTTCAATACATTAGCTTTATGAACAGCCGTAACCTTTGTTTTATTATTGTTTTTAGCATATTCAAATGCATATTCAATAATACGTTTTTCAGCTTTTTTCGTGATAATGCGTCTCGCAATCGCTCCATCGTCAGTATAGGACTCTTCATCAGCAATATATACTCCTTCAGTATTTTCACGCACAATCATAAAGTCAATATCCTCAAATAATGAGTTAGTATTGGGATAAGATTTAACCGGCCTTAAATTAGCAAACAGTTTCATTTCTTGGCGTATTTTAACAATAACGTCTGCTGCAGTTTCACCGGCAGCGCCAAATAAACAAGCATCAGCATCCCTAATCAAATCTAAAGTTTCACTAGGCAGTGCTGTTCCAGTCTTTTCGAGGCATTCATCTCCTGCGTCACCATAAACATATTTAAAATCAATATCCAATCCGTTTAACACATCCAATGTTGCTTCCATTACCTCTTTTCCGATTCCATCTCCTGGAATTACTGCAATTTTATAACTGTTTGTTTTTGAGGTACTCAATTAAACCACCTTGATTTAGTATTTCTAACATGAATGGAGGTAATTTTTTAAATTCAATGATTTTTCCATTCTGGGATGTGATTGTAGCATTTTCCATATCCACGATAATTTCCTCTTCATTTTCAATAGCTTCACTAATTCCCGGAGCCTCTAAAAGAGGAACTCCAACATTTGTAGCATTTCTGTAAAATATTCTTGCAAAAGACTCGGCTATTACAGCAGCCACTCCAACTCCTTTAAGGGCTATTGGAGCATGTTCACGTGATGAACCACATCCAAAATTCTTACCTGCAACGATAAAGTCACCTTTTGAACATTTTTTATCAAAATTCGAATCCAAACCTTCCATACAATGTTTGGCTAGGATTTTTTCATCTGTATAAATTAGATATCTCCCAGGAACAATTATGTCAGTATCTATGTCGTTTCCAAATTTCCAAGCTTTTCCTTTCACAATCTCACTCCGGTGCTACAATTTTTCCTTCAATAGCAGAAGCGGCAGCAACCGCTGCTGAAGACAGGTAAACTTCTCCTTCAGGTGAACCCTGTCTTCCTTTAAAGTTTCTGTTGGATGTAGAGAGACTTACCTCGCCAGGTCCAATTATTCCAGTGTGCCCTCCAAGACACGGACCACAACAAGGAGCAGATACAAGAGCTCCAGATTCAACAAATATTTTAAGCAATCCTTCATCTAATGCTTTAGTATAGACTTCTTTTGATGCTGGAATAACTAACATTCTAGTTCCGTTAGCTATTCTGTTTCCCTTTAGGATTTTTGCAGCATCTCTTAAATCGCTAAGTCTACCGTTAGTGCATGAACCTAAAAATACTTGGTCGATTTCTATGTCAACCTCACTGATCGGTTTTACATTATCAACATTGTGAGGACAAGCAATTTGAGGTTCTAAATCATTAACATCAATATCAATTATATTAAGAGATGGGGAGTCTGAATCAGTTTTAAATACTTTATATGGTTTATTGGAACGTTTTTCAACATAATCAATGCTTTTTTTATCAGGTTCTACTAAACCGGTTTTCCCACCCATTTCAATAGCCATGTTACATAAAACCATTCTATCTGAAATGCTCATATTTGAGATTGTTTCACCAGCAAATTCGCATGCTTTATAAGTAGATCCATCGGCGCCCATTTTGCTGATAATATGTAAGATGACATCTTTAGCATAAACATTGTCTTTCAATTCGCCGGTAATGTTAAACCTATTAGTTTCAGGAACTTTAAACCATAAATTGCCTTCAGCAAACACCATCGCCATATCAGTCGAACCAATGCCTGTTGCAAATGCGCCTAAAGCACCATGGGTACATGTATGCGAATCAGCACCTACAATGACTTCTCCGGGCACGACATGGCCAAGTTCAGGCAGTATTTGATGACAAACTCCTGCATTAACATCATAAAAATGTTCAATGTTGTGTTTTTTTACAAAGTCTCTCATTAAAATATGGTTATTAGCAGAATCTATGGAATCGGCTGGGACTTGATGATCAAAAGGTATAACAATTTTTGATGAATCCCATACTTTTTTAACTCCAATTTTTTCAAATGATTGAACAGAAAGAGGGCCAGTTAAATCGTGGGTCATTGCAACATCAATATTTGCTATAATTATATCTCCAGCTTCCACGTTTTCTTTTTTAGAAGCTCTAGCTAATATTTTTTCAGACATAGTTGGCATATATCAAACCTCTTAATAATGGTAGATGTATTTGTTTAACAAGATATATAAATTCTTTTTAATGTTTGCAGGTTTTGCCAATTTAGTTGAGATTTTATTTTTTTCATCAGGTTATTTTTTCAGTGGTGGATTTTATTGAATGCCATTTGATGTTATGTGTTGAATTATTGAAAATTGAATCTATTATTTTTTTAAAGCTTTTACAGAATCATGAAATTTATTCGCTGATGGATGACATAAATGAAAATTGGACAATACCAACCCCATATAGAAAATTAAATAACTAATGCGGCACCAGAAGTACATAAAAAGAAATTCCAATCCATGATAGGCATATTTATCAACGCACTACTTCATTAACTCCTGATATTGAAAAAAGTAATCGGGAGCCAACATATTTACAGTCTCCAAAGTGACAGATTGTTTATATATAATGTTTAACAATATATTACTTATGAGCAACTCATTTTTTAAAAGATTTAAAAAAGAAGAAAAACCTCATATAATTGAGGAAGAACTTCCTGTTTGGGAAGATAGGATTTTTTGGGTTTTAACATTACAAAAAATAGCATATCCTGTTTTAGATAACTTATCTAAAGGCACACTTAGAAAAAACATGCCTTATGAATCAAATGATATGGAAGGACAAAAATTTACATATCTTGAAGCGTTTGCCCGTGTATTTAATGGGATTGCACCGTGGTTAGAATTGGGTGTTGACAATTCTGATGAGGGAAAAACACGTGAAAAATACATTAAATTAGCATTAAAATCGATTTCAAATGCTGTTAATCCAAATAGTGATGATTATATTTTTGTCGTAGAACCTAAACAATCTTTAGTTGAGGTTGCTTTATTTGCTCAAGGTTTGCTTAGAGCTAAAAATCAAATTTGGCTTAATTTACCAATGGATATTCAAGCAAGAATTATCCGTGAACTTAAAAATACTAGGATTTTAGCACCTTATGAGAATTATTGGCTATTATATACATCAATGATTGAAGCAGCACTTTTGGAATTCACAGGTGAATGCGATAAAGAAAGATTGGTCTATGCTATTTCTAAATTTAGAGACGATTTCTATCTTGGAGATGCCCTATACTCTGAAGGTAAAGAATTTGAGGTAAATTATCTAAATAGTTTAGTTATTCATCCAATGCTTAATGATATTTTAACTGTTATGAGAAAATACGGTCTTCAGGAAGGTGAACTTTTAGATGTTCAATTAATGAGGTCTTCTAGATTAGCTTCACAATTAGAAAGAATGATTTCTCCTGAAGGAACTTATCCAATTGTTGGAAAGTCCCTGGCTTATCGCTGCGGTGTTTTTCACTTACTTTCACAGGCGGCATTATTAAAAATATTGCCAAGAAACATCACGCCCGGACAAGTTAGAAGTGGACTTACAAAAGTATTGCAAAAACAATTTTCAGGCAATCAAAATTTTAACTCTAATGGATGGTTAATTTGTGGATTTAATGGTTCACAACTTGAATTTTGTGAAAATAATATAGGAACTGGCAGTATTTATCTATGTTGTACAGTATTCTTGCCTTTAGGTTTGAATGCTGATGATGTATTTTGGAGCGCACCTTATGAAGAATGGAGTAGTCTAAAAGCATGGAGTGGCCATCAAATAGAAACCGACCAACCAATTAATTTTTGATTTCAGTTCCAATTTGGAACTTTTTTTTTGCACTATTTAAATTTCATATAAGTTTCCATAATTAAATAATTTAATTTCATCCGGAACTTCTTTAATTATATTTTTAGTATCGAATATTATTGTTTCAGACATGTTTTTTGAAATTAAACCATAATCGAGGTTTTTAAACTCATCATGATCACATAAAATCAAAATCAAATCAGCATCTTTTGTAGCCTCCTTTAGATTTTGAAAATTAGGATTTCCAATATGTGGGTCATGAATGGCTATTTCATAATCTTTACTTAAATCAGCAATTATTTCATAAGCCGGGCTTTCCCTGTCATCTCCAGTATTTCCCTTATAAGAAACACCCAGAACAGCTATTTTGCCTTCTGAAATAATTTTCCTAACATTGTCACATACGAATGTGGGCATGGATTTATTGGTGTCGCGTGCCAATTTGATAATTTTAGCGGTTTTTGGGGCTTTTGCATAAATAAAGTAAGGATCAATTGCAAGGCAATGTCCTCCAACACCGGGACCTGGTGAGTGCAGGTTTACTCTTGGATGTTTGTTGGCCATTTCAATAACGTCAAGTGTATTAACACCAATTTCAGCACAAATTTTAGTTAATTCATTTGCAAGTGCAATGTTCACATCACGAAAAGTGTTTTCCATACATTTTGATAATTCAGCAGTTTTTGCTTCTGTAAGCATTAACTCTCCTTCAACAAACTTGCCATAAACTTCACTAGCTTTAATGGCGCATTCAGGAGTTACTCCACCAATAATCCTGTCATTGTGGATCAGTTCATCAATTATTTTGCCGGGAAGCACTCTTTCAGGACAATGTGCCAAATACAGGTCTTTGCCTATTGTAAATCCGGCCTTTTCAAATATTGGTTTAATGGTTTCATCTGTTGACATCGGAGCAATTGTAGATTCGATAATAACAGTATTTCCCTGTTCAAGATAAGGTAAAATAGATTCGCATGCATTAATAACATAACTTAAATCGCAGCTGTAATTTTCAGCAATGTATGGTGTTGGAACAGTTATGATAAATGCATCCGCTTTTTGAGGAGTTAAACTGGCAGCATATATTTTTCTCTCAACTGCTTTTTTGATAATGTCGGCTATTCCCGGTTCTTCTATATGAATTATTCCTTTATTCAAGTTTTCAATAATTTTTTCATTAACATCAACCCCAAGGACTTCACAATGGTTACGGCTGAATAATGCCGCTGTTGGAAGTCCGATATAGCCTTGGCCAACAATACATATTTTCATGATTTCAACTCCCCTTCTATAAATATAAAGTATAATATATATTTTAATATATTAAAAGTTTTAAGTGATACAATGAAAATTTTAATTACGGGTTCTAATGGAATGTTGGGGCATGATTTGGCTGAAGTTTTAGGTGATAGTCATGAATTAATTCTTACAACATCAAAAACATTAGACATCACTGATGAAAAACAAGTCATGGATGCTATTTGTGAAAATAATCCGGATATTGTTATTAATTCAGCTGCTTATACAAATGTTGATGGTTGTGAGGAAAACCGAGAGCTTGCATATAGTGTAAATAGCGATGGAGTTAAAAATTTAGCTCTTGCTTGCCGAAAAATTGACTGTGCTTTAGTTCATATTAGTACTGATTATATTTTCAATGGTAAGAATACCCGTCCATGGGTTGAATGCGATGAAATATGTCCATTAAGTGTTTATGGAAAAAGCAAACTCAAAGGGGAGGAAGCTATTCAAAAAATATTGGATAAATATTTTATTTTAAGAACCGCATGGCTCTATGGAATCAACGGCAGGAATTTTCCAAAGACAATCCTTGAGTTAGCTAAAAAGCATTCTGAAATCTGGGTTGTTTATGATGAGGTTGGAACTCCAACTTATGCTCTGGATTTGGCTAGAGCAATATCTCAATTAATCGAAACTGGTTATTATGGTATTTACCATTTAACTAATTCTGGAAGCTGTTCATGGTGTGAATTTGCAAGGTATATCTTTGAAATAGCTGAAATTGATGTTGATGTTATTCCGGTTACTGCATCTGAGTATGCAAGACCAGCCCCAAGGCCAAGTTATTCTGTTTTAGAAAATAGAAATTGGGTAGAAAAGGGATTTGAACCTTTAAGAGATTATAAAGAAGCTATAAAAGAATATATTGAGTTGATTAAATGAATAAGAAACTAGTTTTAATCATTGCATTGGTAATTGCTTTATTTTCCATTTCAGCTGTAAGTGCAGGATTTTTTGACTTTTTAAACTTTGGAAGTGATGATTCAGGTGATGTTAGCGTAGTTGAAGGTGGGGAATATTGTACAGTTGATGAGGTTTCATCATACATTAAAGAGTTTCACAAGCTCCCTGGCAATTACATTACAAAAAGCGAAGCTAGGGAGTTGGGTTGGCATGGTGGACCGCTTAAAAAATACGCGCCTGGAAAAAGCATAGGTGGAGACACGTTTACCAACAGACAACATGTATTGCCAGACAGCGACTCTAAATACATTGAATGTGATATTGATGCCAATGGAACCATTCGCGGTGCTAAAAGAATAGTTTATAATACTGGAGATTATAAAGTCTATTATACTGAGAACCATTATAATACATTTGAAGAGGTCTAAAATGCAATTGGATGGCAAACTAATTAATCGACAGGGACATGTTTACTTGATGGAAGCGCTAAATTTTCCAGATTATTATGGTAAAAATTTAGATGCTTTATATGATTGTTTATGTGAGATAGATGGTGAAATTGAATTAATTAATGCTAGTGAAGTTGATAAAGATATTTTAGACACTTTTGAAGATGCAGCTAGTGAAAATGATTATTTAAAATTTAAAATAATATAGGTGATTATTATGAAAGGAATTGTACTTGCAGGGGGCTCCGGAACTCGATTATATCCTATTACTAAAGCGGTTTCTAAGCAATTATTGCCACTATATGATAAACCAATGATTTATTATCCAATTTCAGTTTTAATGCTTTCAGGAATTAAAGATATTCTAATTATTTCAACTCCTAGAGACTTGCCAATGTATAAGGACTTGTTGGGCGATGGATCTTCTCTTGGAATTAACTTCGAGTATGCGGTTCAAGAAAACCCTAATGGGCTTGCCGAAGCATTCGTTATTGGTGAGGACTTCATTGGTGATGACAATGTTGCGCTTATTTTAGGAGATAATATATTTCATGGCCATAGATTCACTGAAATACTTGAAAGGGCGACCAATATTGGAGAAGGAGCAATAATATTTGGTTATTATACTAATAATCCAGAAGCTTTTGGTGTCGTTGAATTTGATGATGAGTGGAATGTGCTGTCAATTGAAGAAAAACCAGAAAAACCGAAATCGAATTACATAGTGCCCGGACTATATTTTTATGATAATGATGTTATTGATATAGCTAAAAATGTTAAACCTTCTGATAGGGGTGAAGTTGAAATTACATCTGTTAATGAAGAGTATTT
Source organism: Methanobrevibacter sp. V74 (assembly GCF_963082495.1). Classification (NCBI taxonomy): domain Archaea; kingdom Methanobacteriati; phylum Methanobacteriota; class Methanobacteria; order Methanobacteriales; family Methanobacteriaceae; genus Methanobrevibacter; species Methanobrevibacter sp. V74. The sequence continues at coordinate 280,117 of NZ_CAUJAN010000002.1, read as the reverse complement.
AAAACGTGGCAAGCTTAAAGTGGAATTATTGGGTCGGGGCATGGCTTGGCTGGATACGGGAACTCATGAAGGATTGCTTGAAGCGGCAAATTTCATTGAAACTGTTCAAAAAAGGCAAAGTCTGTATATTGCATGTCTTGAAGAAATTGCATACCTCAAGGGTTATATTGATGAAAAGCAGCTATTAAAAACAGCTAATGAGCTTAAAAAGACAGATTATGGGCAATACTTATTTGATTTGGCTGACAGATGATATTATGGGAAAATTTAAATTTAGGAAAACTGATATAGAGGGTATGTTTGTTGTTGAGCCTAAGGTTTTTGAAGACAATAGGGGATACTTCATGGAAACGTATCATGAAAATGATTTTAAAAAGGCAGGTTATGATTTAACTTTTGTTCAGGATAACCAATCAAAATCATCAAAAGGAGTGCTTAGAGGATTGCATTTGCAATTGAAATATCCTCAGGGCAAATTAGTTCGTGTTATTAGGGGCAAGGTCTTTGATGTTGGCGTTGACCTTAGGGGGGACTCTTCAACTTATGGCAAATGGCATGGCGAGATTCTATCTGATGAAAATAAAAAACAGCTCTACATTCCACCGAAATTTGCACATGGATTTTTGGTGTTGTCTGATGAGGCGGAATTTTTATATAAATGTACAGAATTCTATCATGGCGAAGATGAATGTGGAATCATGTGGAATGATGAAGATATAGCTATTGACTGGCCATTGGATGAAATTGATGAGATTATTTTATCCGAGAAAGATAAAAAATTAAAATCATTTAAACAAGTAAATATTAAATATTAGTGATTATCATGACAAATATTTTAGTTACCGGCGGAGCAGGATTTATCGGAAGTAATTTTGTAAGATATATGGTTAACAAATACTCTGATTATCATATTATAAATTTAGATGCTTTAACTTATTGTGGAAATCTTGAAAACTTAAAAGATATTGAAAATAAGAACAATTACTCATTTGTTAAGGGGGATATCGGAGATAAATCTATTGTTGATGAGTTGGTTAAAAAATCTGATTATGTTATTAATTTTGCAGCTGAAAGTCATGTTGACAGAAGTATAAATAATCCGGAAATCTTTATTAAATCTAACGTATTAGGCACACAAGTACTTTTAAATGCAGCAAAAGAACATGGTGTCGATAAATATATTCAAATATCCACTGATGAAGTTTATGGAACGCTTGGAAAAACAGGATACTTTGTAGAATCTACTCCTTTACAACCGAACAGCCCATATTCAGCTTCTAAAGCCGGTGGGGATTTAATTACAAGAGCTTACTTTGAAACTTTTGACTTGCCTGTTAATATTACTCGCTGTTCTAATAATTACGGGCCTTATCAGTTTCCTGAAAAATTAATTCCGTTGATGATTTCAAATACTCTTGAAGATGAGAAATTGCCTATTTATGGGGATGGAAAAAACATTAGGGATTGGTTACATGTCCATGACCACTGTACAGCTATTGATTTAGTTTTACATGATGGTAAACTTGGTGAAGTTTACAATGTTGGTGGTAACAATGAAAAAGAAAATATTTATATTGTCAAATTAATTCTTGAAACTTTAGGTAAAGATGAATCTTTAATTGAATTTGTTAGTGATCGTTTAGGCCATGATAGACGATACGCTATTGATTCAAGTAAAATTCAGCAAGAATTGGGATGGGTTCCGGAATACTCTTTTGAATTAGGTATTAAAGAAACTATTCAGTGGTATTTGGATAATCAGGATTGGACGGCTCAAGTTAAAAGTGGTCAATATATGGAATATTATGAAAAGATGTATGGGGGTGGATAGTGTTACATTTGAAACACCTCTCTTTTATAATATTCAATTTTATTCTTTTTTTGGGCTGTTTTGTTTAATATTTGCTATACTGTTTTTTGTTCATTTTAAAATAATTCAATTTAAAATCTATTTTTATTCTTAAATTTAAGATACTTTTATATATTATAATTGTTTAATAATTAATTTGAAATTAAAATTTATTTTTTGGGAAATAGTGATTTGGATGTTGGAACAATATTTACCTTTTGTAGCATTAATAATATTTGGAAACATTGAAAACTTAGTTTTATCATCTCAAGGTGTTGTAGCTGGTGTTAATCCGGTTAAATTAGGAATTGCGAGTATTTTTTGGGTTGTTTTGTGGTTGGTTATAGGAACTTTTGGAACACAGTTTTTAATTGAATATGTTGATTTCATTGAGTTCATTGGAGGATTGGCTATTTTTATTTTAGGAGCCCAAGCAATGATTGCTTCCATTAGAGGTGAATAGTATGGATTCAGAATTAATGAATTTTCTTCCTTTATTAATTTTTGGCAATATTGAAAACTTAATTTTAGCAGCTCAAGGTGTTTCAGCACATGTTGATCCAGTTGGATTGTCCTTGTTAAGTATTGCAGCTGTTATTTGCTGGCTTTTAATCGGAACTTTTGGTACAAAAATAGCCATGAAATATGCTAGATTTATTAATTTTATTGGTGGTTTAGCAATTTTCATTTTAGGTATTCAGGCGATGCTTGGAGTTCTTCCTGAACTGTTAGCAGCTTTTTAGGTAATCATGTCATATTTAAAACATAGACTCTATGGTTTACTCTTTAGATTATTTAGATATACTTATGTTGAGCCAAACAGAATTTCATTTATTATGGATTCCCGCGAATCTTTTAAAGGTAACTTAGAATATATTAAAAGAGAGTTTGAAAGAAAAGGCGATTATGATTTTCACTTTTTTTATAAGGATAAGTTATCCTATTCTAGTTTACAAAAGTTAGCAGGTTCTAGATATATATTTTTAAATGACAATTTCTTTGCATTGGCTTTTATGGAATTTAAACCTAAAAACATCATTGTCCAATTGTGGCATGCTCCGGGAGCATCTAAAAAATTCGGAGGATCTGTTGATATTAAAAGCAGAGGCATTTTAAGGAAAATTTCTGAAAAAACTGATTATTTAATTGTTACTTCTCGAAATATTGTGGAATATTACGGTGAAGCATTTCAGATATCCAAGACCAAAATCAAGCCTTTGGGCCTTCCAAGAATGGACTATTACTTTGAAAATCATGATGCAGACCAATTAAAATCGGATTTTTGCAGTAAATATGATGTGTCTTCAGATAAGAAAATCATTCTCTATGCTCCGACTTTTAGGGAAGAGGCCAAATACAACAATGTCTTCACTTACCTTGATTTGGAGAAATTCAATCAGGAATTGGGGGATGATTATATTTTAGCTTTAAAACTTCATCCTAAAATCAGAAACTTCTATGGGAAGGACATATCAGCTAATGGGCAGTATATTGATGTCAGCGATTATGAAAGTGAGCAGGAGCTGATGTTAATCAGTGACATTCTGATAACTGATTATTCTTCTATAATGATTGAGTATTCGGTTTTAGATAAGCCTACTGTCTTTTTCACTTATGATCTAGATGATTATTTAGCCAATGAGCGCGGTTTTTACTATGATTTTGAAACTACTGTTCCGGGACCGATTGTTCATACTTCCGATGAACTAATTGATGTAATCAAAGATGGTGATTTTGATAAAAGCAGAATATCAGAATTTGTTAAGATGCAATTTGATGAAATTGATGGCCATTCATCTGAGCGAATTGTTAATTACTTGTTAAATAGAGGAAGGTAAAATGGATAATTATAAGGTTAGTGTAATTGTTCCAGTTTATAATGCTTCAAAATATATAGGCAATACTTTAAATTCAATTGTTTCTCAAGATTTTGATGATTTCGAGATGATTGTCATAGATGATGGCTCAACTGACAATAGCCTGAAAATCATTAATGAAACTCTAAAAGACTGCAGGATACCGCATAAGGTCATCCATCAAGAAAATGCCGGAGTCAGCGTTGCAAGAAATCGGGGTATTGACGGTGCAGATGGGGATTATCTGGTTTTTGTTGATGCAGACGATTATATTTCACAAAATCACCTTTCAAGTTTATACAATGGCAAGACAGACTTTAGTTTAACATTATATGCTAAAAAAGAGCTAGACGAATTAAAAAGTATAGATACTTACTCAAAAGACTTAATCACAGCTCATGAATTTATTGAAATGGAATTAAATATGCAAATAACCTTTAATTTTTTCCAACTGATGTATAAATCAGATATAATTAAAGATAATGGCATTAAATTTACACCTGGAATTGTTTACGGTGAAGACACGGAATTTGCCCATAAGGCTCTCAATTACGGAGGGGAAATCGCCATCAACAATAATGTTACTTATTATTATGTCCAACACCCTAACTCAGCCATTAACACAACTGACTATAGACGATTTGACATTGTAAAAGTTTTCGAGAATTTGGCTGAATTTTATAAAAATAACAATAAACAAGAATTTTCAGATTTAATCATAACCTCAAGGATTCCAAAAGCAATATTTGGAAATATGAACTTCTTCTTTCACAAGGGTTATGATTTTGATGAAGTGATGGGAAAAATGAAGGAATTAAATTTGTTTGAAAAACTATCTGAATATGAAGGGGATAGCAAATTTAAATTAAAAATAAGGTTATTCTTATTAAATCCAAAATTATATTATAAAATGTGGATGAAATTAAAAAATTCAATCTGATTAGTATGAAGGTTTCTGTAGTCACTCCGAATTATAATGGGGAAAAATTCCTAAAAACTTTTTTTGCATCGCTAAATGATGATTTTGAATATATTGGCGAAGTAGTTATAGTGGATAATGGATCCAGCGATAATAGCCTGGATTTCATTAAAAATAATTCATTTAATTTTCCGGTCAGGATAATAGAGAACAGTGAAAATTTAGGTTTTTCGCCGGCGGTCAATCAAGGAATCCGTGAAGCTAAATATGAATATATATTTTCCCTGAACAACGACACTGAAGTTAAGGAAGGTTCAATTAAGGCTTTGGTTGATTTAATGTCTAGTGACGATAAAATATTTTCCGCCCAAGCAAAAATGCTTCAATACAGCAACAAAGATTTAATCGATGATGTTGGAGACGAGTATAATTTACTTGCATGGACTAAAAAGAGAGGAGAAAATCACAAATCCACAGAATTTAGTGAAGTTTGTGAGATATTTTCAGCCTGTGCGGGAGCTGCAATGTATAAGAAATCATTATTGGGTAAAGTTGGAATGTTTGATGATAATTTCTTTGCTTATATGGAAGATGTGGACCTTGCAGTTAGATCAAGGATTAATGGGTACAAAAATGTTTTATGTCCAAATGCGATAGTATATCACATTGGAAGTGCAACAAGCGGGAGCCGTTATAATGAATTCAAGGTAAAGCTAGCCGCTAGAAATAATGTTTGGGTAGTTTATAAAAATCTGCCAATACCATTGAAAATTGCCAACTTCATATTTTTGTTTTTGGGATTTTTAATAAAATATATATTCTTTATAAAGAAAGGCTTTGGTTCAGCTTACCTGGCAGGCATTCGCGAAGGTCTATCCACTAGAGGCAAAATCAAAAAAGTCAAATTCAAATCATCCAATGCGAAAAATTATTTTAAAATAGAATACAGACTAATAATCAACACTTTCAAATTTATTAAAAAATAGCCAGTGAGTTTCATGGATCTTTCTGTTGTAGTTGTAAATTATCAAACCTTTGAGCTAACAAAAAACACTATAAATTCTATTATGGATTATGACTATCCATTTGATTTAGAGATATTTGTAGTTGACAATGCATCTAGTGACGATAGCTTGGCTCGCCTGCAGGATTATTTTTCAGATAAGGTAAAATTCATTGCATCAGCTGAAAACAATGGTTTTGCAGCAGGAAACAATCAAGCTTTAAGACAAGCAAATGGCAAATATCAACTTCTGCTAAACTCAGACACAATTGTATGGGAAAATACGCTGGAAAATATCTATAATTACATGGAAAAGCACACTGATGTAGGTGCATGTGGCTGCAGGGTTCTTTTGGAAAATGGCGACCTTGACCTTGCATGCAAAAGGTCTTTTCCAAATGTCAAAAATTCATTTTTCAGGCTGTTTCATATTCCAACAAAAACAAGCGGCGATGACTATAATTTAACCAACCTTCCGGACGATGGAGTTTATGAAATCGATTGCCTTACAGGAGCATTTATCTTCATGAGAAAATCAGCTCTTGATGAGGTGGGTTTGCTTGATGAAACATTTTTCATGTATGGTGAGGACATTGACTTGTGTTATCGCATTAAGCAAGCTGGCTGGAAGATAATTTATCATGGCCAATCTAAAATCACCCATCTTAAGGGAGCAAGCAGCAAAAAACAGAAATCCAAATTAATTTATGAGTTTTACCGTGCAATGTATATTTATTATAAAAAACACCATGCTAATGAATCATTTTTCATGATTAATTGGATTGTTTATTTGGGAATTGCCTTTTTATGCTGTTTAAAACTTTTTCTAAATTTGTTTAAAAAGAAAGGTTAATTAATGGTTCTTACATATATATTATTGGAAACTAGTTTTTTTGGTAGTTATTATGATAAAGGAGAATCAAAGAATATTAAACGTAATATTGGTTTTTATTGATGTTTTAGTGATATCCATATCGCTTGTGTGTTCACTTTGGTTAAGGTTTAAAACTACTTTATTCGGCCCGATTGGAGGTCATTTGGGCTTTTATAGCTACGCTTTATTTTTATTGTTGGCTATTATTCCGGTTTATCTGATTTTATACTTTGCATTTGGGTTATATAAACCTCGCAGAACTTATAAAAATATTTTCTCAGAAGCCACTAAACTTATTAAAGTTAATATCTTAGCATTCATCACTTTGGTTTCCATACTGTTTATTATACACCAACCTGATTTTTCAAGAATAATGCTATTTTTACTGGCGATTATAGCAACATTCTTTGGAATCATTGAAAGATTCATCATTAGGAGTATTTTAAAGAATTTAAGAGTTCATCATCGTAATTTAAAACATATCCTGATTGTGGGAGATAATGATTTAGCATTTTCATTTGCAAGAAAAATCAGGAACAATTCATATTTGGGATTTGTTATTAGCGGATTCTTGGGAAGGGCAGATCATGTTGGTGCGGAGATTGAAGGAAGTCAGATTATTGGAACATTTGAAGACTTAGACTATATACTTGAAACTAATAGTTATGATAGGGTTGTTTTAGCTATTCCTTTAAAATATTATTATAAGATTAATGAACTAGTGGAGAGCTGTGAAAAAGTAGGAATTAAGGCAGAGATTATTCCGGATTACATAAGATATTTCCCTGCTCAACCATCTATTGACATGATTGAGGATATTCCGATTATCAACATTCGCTATGTTCCCATTGACGATGATTTTAATAAATTTTTAAAATTCATGTCAGACTACGTTATCTCCATAATAGCAATTATTATTACATCACCTATAATGATTATTACAGCTGTTGCGATTAAACTTACCTCTCCTGGACCTGTCATATTTAAACAAGAGAGAATGGGGCATAATGGTAAAACTTTCATGATGTATAAATTCCGCAGCATGAAAGTGCAAGATCCAAGTGAGGAAAAATCTGAATGGACAACAAGAGACGATCCAAGAAAAACAAAAGTTGGAGACATCATTAGAAAAACCAGCATTGACGAATTGCCTCAGTTTTTCAATGTTTTAAAAGGTGAAATGAGTGTTGTGGGTCCAAGGCCTGAAAGGCCGTATTTTGTAGAGCAGTTCAAAGAAACAATTCCAAAATACATGGTCAAACACCAAGTAAAACCTGGTCTGACAGGTTGGGCTCAGATTCATGGTTGCCGTGGAGATACTTCCATCAAAAAGCGCATAGAATATGACATTGAGTATGTGGAAAATTGGCACATGGGTTTAGACCTGGCTATAATGATTAAAACAGCATTAAAGAAAAATCCTAATGCATATTAGCATTGTTGTGTAATTTGCACATGTGTGCACTTTACCAATATTTATATTGAATTTTTTAAAAAAATTGTATTGGGAATACTTTTCAAATGCTCTCTCTAATACTTTATATACGCTATGATTATAAAATTATAATTAACTTTTCTATGAGGGTTTGGTATGCAAGAAAAAATTTTACAAGAATACGAAAAAGTTAAAGATAAACTTTCTAAAGAAGAGTTCTTAGAAGAAATGGAAAATTTAAAAGCTGACAATAACGGCATTGATTTCATTGATGATTTTGGAGCTGCACAGATGGTAGTGCAAAATCACAACGGAGTTGATACATCAATATTTGAAAATAAAGTAGAAGAATCTTCCAATGTAATGACAGAAGATCTTCAAGAAAGATATGATAAGGTCAGCGATAAACTTTCCCAAGATGAATTCTTTTCTAGAATGGAACATTTTAGACAGCAAGAAAGTCATAACCCCTTTATGACAGATGTTAGTTTGGCCGACATGGTTGTTGGCGAACTAGTAGATGAAAAAAATGAAATGATTTCTGAAAAACCAGAATTTAATGTTAATACTATTGATAAACTTGAGAAGGGAAGCAGGGATGTCACTGTTGCAGGTAGAATAATCTCAATTTCAAACAAAAAATCATTTAAAACCCGAAAAGGTCAAAGTGGTAAAGTTTGCAATGTTGAGTTAAAGGACAGCACCGGTGAGTTAAAAGCAGTTTTTTGGACTCAAAATATTAAATTACTTGATCATGTTAAAGAAGGAGACATTATTCAAATTAAAAATGTAGATATCAAAGAGGGATATTCAGGCCTTGAGGCAAATTTAAGACCAAGATCAACGGTTGTTAAATTAGAAGAGGATTCTTCTAAATTCCCAGTATATGAAGAAGAAATTACAAACATTGCAGATATACAAGCAGATACGAAAGTCAATATCATTGCAAGAATCGTTAGAATTCCAACCATAAGAAGCTATGAGAAAAACGGAAAAGAAGGAAAAGTTGCATCTCTTGAATTACAAGACAGTTCAGGACAAATCTCTTATACATTATGGAATAAAAATGTTGACTTAATTGATGATTTAAAACTTGAAGATGGAGATACCATTAAAATTCTCCAAGCTCAGGCTCGTGAAAGGGCAAACAGAGATGGGGAATCTGAAATAAATTTAACTCACTGGGATGGCAGAATTATAACAGGCGACTTTGATGTGCCGGAAATTAATATAGAATACAGTCCTATTGGGGATTTAAGAGAAAAAAAAGATGTTTCAATTAAAGGTATCGTTTCAAGACTTCAGGATGTTAAAATTTTCACAAGAAAAACTGATAATACTGAAGGAAAATTAAGGAACTTCGATGTCCGGGACACCACCGGCGAAATAAGGGTAACAGTTTGGGGTGATGATACAGCTTTACCAATAAGCAAAGGAGACATTGTTAAAATCATTGGTGGGGATGTCCGTTATGATGAATACACTCAAAGCCAATACTCAATGAATACTAATTTCAATACTCAAATCACAATCAATCCTGAAAATTTATCTGCTGAAGAATTTGATGAATTGGACAATTTAAGAAATGAATTACGCCCAACCAAAATTGGTGAAATAGAACTAATGGATGATGACGGTATTGAAATTGATATTGTTGGAAGATTCCTGTCTCTTGAAGATCCTAGAGAATTTGAAAGAGATAGTGGAGATAAAGGAATTGTCCGTTCAGCAATGTTTGCTGATGAATCCGGCAAAGTAAGATTATCTTTATGGGATGTAAAAGCTCAAGGAGATTATGAGGTAGGTGAAGCTTACAGGATTGAAAATGCAAGAACTAGGCTTGGAATGTATAATGTAGATTTAAACATCGGCGGAAGTTCCAGAATCATCAGATTATCTGAAGAAGAAGCATCTTCCATGTTCATCCCTAAATTAGAATCATTGGAAAAAACACTTTATGACTACATCAGTATTGATGAAGTCGAAGAAGACGAAATGGATAAGATAATCATTGGTAGAGTAATAGAAATATTTGATGTACGCACCTTTGAAAGAGACGATGGTGAAGGACAGGTTAAAAATATAGAAATTGCTGATGATACCGGATCGGTTGTTGTTGTTCTATGGAATGATGATGCAAACAAAGAATTTGAATTAGGTCAAGCAATTAAATTGCAAAATCCTCGTTTCAGATATAATGATAGAAATAATCGTGTAGAAGCTAATGTATCTGGAGCCACTACTATTTTAGAGCCAAGTGAATCTGAATTAGAAAAATTACCTTCTTATGAAGAATTGATGGAAATTATTTTTGTTCCTAAATCTATCGAATCATTATTAGAAGATGATACTAATGTCCATATCACTGCTCAAATCAAAGAAGTCAGCAGTGAAAAAACAATACTTGTAAAATGTCCAAATTGCCGTGCAAGTGTTGAAGATTCTGGCGATGAATTTTCATGTGATAACTGTGGACATGTGTTTGATGAACCGAGTTATACTCTTATGATCCCTACAAGAATTGAAGACGACACTGGTGAAATCCAAGCTACTTTCTTTGATAATTTAGCTGAAGAACTTATTGGAATGGATAAAGAGAAAGTAGTTTCCCTTATGGAAGATGGATTGGGAATCGAAGATAAACTTGAAGATTTAGTGGGATATACAATTGAAATAATTGCTAATGTTAGCTTTGACGAATATGCTGAAACAAATAGGTTAAATCCTAAAAAACTCTTGAAAAAATATTATTAAATAAATGAGGAGTGATTATTATGGTCGAATTAAGTGATTTACCAGGTGTTGGTGAAAAAACAGCAGAAAAATTAAAAGATGCAGGTTTTGCTGATATGATGAGATTAGCTACCGCTACTCCAAAAGAATTATCAGTAAAAGCAGAAATTGGTGAAGGCGTTGCAGAAAAAGTTATTGAAGCAGCACGCAGAGCTGAAAATATTACTTTTGAAACCGCATTAGAAGTAGATGAAAGAAGAAAAGATGTAGGACACATCACTGTTGGAAGCCAGGAATTCAATGATTTAATTGGTGGGGGAATTGAAACCCAATCCATCACCGAAGTATTCGGAGAATTTGGATCTGGTAAAAGTCAAATTTCACATGAATTGGCAGTAACTGTTCAGTTGCCCGAAGAACTTGGAGGACTTGATGGGGAATGTGTATTTGTCGATACCGAAAACACTTTCCGTCCAGAAAGAGTTAGACAAATTGCTGAAGGATTTGAATTGGATACTGAAGAAGTATTAAGCAGAATTCATGTTGCCCGTGCATTTAACTCCGCACACCAAATATTAATGGTTGATAAAATTAATGAACTTATTCAAAGTGGAGCTAATGTTAAATTAGTTATTGTGGATTCATTAATGGCTCATTTTAGAGCAGAATATGTTGGAAGGGAATCTTTAGCTGTAAGACAACAGAAATTAAATCAACATTTACATTCTCTTCAACAAATCGCAAATACTTACAATGTTGCAATATTTTTAACTAATCAAGTTCAAGCTAAACCTGATTCCTTTTTTGGAAGTCCTACCAAAGCTATTGGAGGACACGTTTTAGGCCATGCATCTACTTATAGAATATGGCTTAAAAAAGGATTGGCAGGAAAAAGAATTGCGCGTTTAGTGGATTCTCCTCATTTGCCTGAAGGGGAATGTGTATTTAAAATTACTAGCGAAGGTATCGTTAGTTAATTTTAATTTTATTTTTTAACTTTTTTCTTAATCTTTTTATATTATTTTTACTAATATTTATTTATGAATACAATTGAAGTAACAATTTTATCAATCATTATAATGATTGGTCTTGGATATTTCCTTAAACGAATCGATTTTTTAAGTGAAAAAGACATTGATCCATTTAATAAAGTGGTAATGTATATTTTATTGCCTTGCATGATATTTCATGCATTGTATACTGCCGATATATCTGCACTTTCAAAATTAGGTGTTTTGCCATTTGTTATTTTAGCATCTTCATTTGCCACAGGAATAGTTTCATATTTCATTTTAAAACGATTAAAATTAGATGATATCAAATTATGGAGTGTTTTAGTAACTGTAATGATAGCTAATACTGCATTTATGGGTTATCCTGTTACTTTAGGAATTTATGGTCAGGAAGGTTTTTTAAGAGCAATATTTTGTGATATCGCTACTTTAATTATATTTTTAATGCTGTCTTTTGTTTTAATCTTAAAATTTGGAGGAACTGTTAAGGCTGCTGTTAAAAAAATAACATTTTTTCCACCTCTTTGGGCTGTAATTTTAGGTTTAGGATTTAATTTATTAAATATCTCTCTGGGGCCGGTTATTGATAATACTACTAATTATTTAGGTCAGGGGGCAATTCCTTTAATCATGATTGCTTTAGGTTTATCAATTGATTTTTCAGCAATTTCTAGATCTAAATCAATGATTGCTTTCACATCAGTTATTAAATTGGCATTTTTCCCATTAGTTGCATTTGTTATTGCCTCTCAAATCTCTTTAGTTGACTTACAGTATAATGTTTCTATTGTTGAAGCGGCCATGCCATCTGGAATGATGTCTTTGTTGCTTGCAATAACATATAAATTAGATTATGAATTAACTTCAGACTGCATATTGATCAACACTGTAATCTCTTTGATTACACTTCCGATAATAATCATGTTAATTTAGCAAAAAATGGAAAATTTATCTTAACTTAAATTTTTTATTTTATTAAAAAAGTAAGAATATTCTTTATTTTACTTAATAATTTAAATTTAGCTTTAATTTTGGATTTAAAGATTTAAATAATCCTATTTTTTTTCATTATATATAAAGGTTACTCCAAGATTTTTATAGAAAGCTTTATAAATGTGTATTAACTACATTAGTATATCTAATAATATGTAAAAATTTTTACAACTGCTTTTAAAAATTGCAATTTATGTATATTAGATATTTTTCACGACTTGTACAAGGTGAATTAATATGGCAGAAGAAAAAAGAGATAATAATGAAGAATTAAGGATAGGTGTTTACGTCTGTCACTGTGGTGTGAACATTGGGGGAGTAGTCGACTGTCCTGATGTTGCTGAATACGCTAGAACTTTACCTGACGTAGTATATGCAACTGACTACAAATATATGTGTTCCGACCCAGGTCAAGCAATGATTCAAGAGGACATCAAAGAGAAAAACTTAAACAGAATTGTTGTTGCAGCATGTTCTCCTCGTCTTCACGAACCTACTTTCCGTAGATGTGTAGAAGAAGCAGGATTAAACAAATTCTTATTTGAATTTGCTAACTTAAGAGAACAAGACTCTTGGGTACACATGAGTCAGCCTGAAGAGGCAACTGCTAAAGCTAAAGATTTAACTCGTATGGCTGTTGCTAAAGCTAGATTACTCGAACCATTAGAAGCTACTAAAGTTGCAGTAGATAATAAAGCATTAGTTATCGGTGGTGGAGTGTGCGGTATTCAAACTGCATTAGATTTAGGTGACATGGGATTCAAAACCTATATGGTAGAAAGAAACCCAACCATTGGTGGAAGAATGGGACAATTAGATAAAACATTCCCTACTCTTGACTGTTCAATGTGTATTTTAGCACCTAAAATGGTAGACTGTGCAAAACATGAAAACATCGAATTAATTTCTTACGCAGAAGTTAAAGAGGTTGATGGATACATCGGAAACTTCAAAGTAACTGTTGAGAAAAAACCTAGATATGTAAATGAAGATTTATGTACCGGATGTGGAGCTTGTGTAGAAGCTTGCCCTATCGAAATACCTAACTACTACGATGAAGGTGTAGGTATGGTAAAAGCTGCTTACATTCCATTCCCTCAAGCTGTACCATTATGTGCAACTATTGATAAAGATTACTGTATCGACTGTAATTTATGTGTGCAAGCTTGCGGACCTGAAGCAATCGATCACAACCAAAAAGCATCTACTATTGAATTAGAAGTGGGTACTATTATTGCTGCTATCGGTTACGATCCATTTGATCCTTCTGGAATTTATCAATACGGATACGGACGTTTTTCCAACGTTATTACTGCAATGGAAATTGAAAGAATGATTAATGCATCTGGTCCTACTGGAGGACATGTTATCAAACCTTCCGATGGTATTGAACCTAAACGTGTAGCATTTATCCACTGTGTTGGTTCCAGAGATGAACAAATTGGTAAACCATACTGTTCAAGAGTGTGCTGTATGTACTCCATGAAAAACGCTCAATTATGTATTGATCACGAACCTGATACTGAAGTAACTTGTTACTACATGGATATCCGTGCATTCGGTAAAGGTTACGAAGAGTTCTACAAAACATCTCAAGAAAAATATGGTATTGAATTTGTCAGAGGTAAACCTGCACAAATAATCGAAAATGACGATTTAACCTTAACTATAAGAGCAGAAGATACTTTACTTGGTAAGGTAACTGAATACACTTACGATTTAGTTGTATTAAGTGTAGGTCTCGAACACTCCGAAGGATCTGACGATCTCAGACAAACTTTGGGTGTTTCCAAATCAGCAGACGGATTCTATATGGAAGCTCACCCTAAACTTAGACCTGTTGACACTTTAACAGACGGTGTTTACATTGCTGGTGTAGCTCAAGGTCCTAAAGATATTCCTGACTCCGTAGCTCAAGGTTCTGCTGCAGCATCCAGAGCAGCAATCCCAATGGCTCAAGGAGAAGTGGAAATCGAACCTATTATTGCATCTAACGATGAAACTATTTGTGGTGCTTGTCAAGTATGTGTTGAATTATGCCCATACGGTGCTATTGCTATCGCAACCGGTGTAGGTGGTAAAGAATTTGCACAAATTAACTCCGCATTATGTAAAGGATGTGGTACTTGTGTAGGTGCTTGTCCATCTGGTGCAATGAACCAACAACACTTCAAAACCGAGCAAATCATGGCACAAATCAGTGCTGCTCTTGAAGACTTAGGTAAATAGATTTAGAGATTAAATTTCTCTATTTCTTTTTTTATTTTTTTTTTTTTTTTTCAAAACCATTGAATCTTCACCAATTAATAGATTCTGGAATTTATTTTCATTGTTATAATTAATTTTAAGTGTTAAATTTATAATAGTTTCTTCTATTCTATTTTATTATTTAAATATTATATATGGCATGTTGAGAGAAATTTTAATAAGATCATGCTGTAGGCAATTAATTTTATTTCTTTTTGAACCTTGTAGAAACCATATCAAAATTTATGGTAACATCGAATCTATTTAGTTGTTGTCTAATAAGTCATATAAATTCTTTATTTTTAATTTTAACATGGAAATACAAGACTACAGAATAAAGAAACAAAACTCAAAGATGTATCATATAACATTTACAGCATACAAGTTTTTTAGAAGAGGGTTTCTAAAAGGTTTCTTTTTGTTTATATTTGGATTCTGTTGGGTTAGTTGGGAAAAGGGTTGTTTTTATTTATATTTTGATGTTTATTTTGTTTGGTTATTTTTAGAAGACTTTATGATAGTTAAGTTAAGGATTGTTTTTGGTAATTGTGTTTTGGTGTAATTTTAAAAGTTGTTGGTTGGATTTTTTTTTGTATGTCTGGTTGGAATTTTGGTTTTATAATAAAATAAGAATATGTTATGAAGTATTGGGTAAATATTAGTGTTTCAATCCCTTTTGTGTGTGTTTTTTTTAAAAAATAAATAGAAAAAAATAGAAAGTGTTTGTTTTTTCTATTTTTTTACAATAATTTTTACTTTTTTACTTACAGCTTTGAAGTAGGTATTGCCTGTGAATTTAACAGTGCCTTTGTATGTTCCTTTTTTGTTTAATTTGGTTACTTTAAATTTAGCAACACCTTTATTATTGGTTTTTGCTTTATAAAGTTTACCTTTGATTTTTAAAGTAACTTTGACTTTTTTAAGACTTTTGCCGTTGTTTTTTAAAGTTATGGTAACTTTTTTTATTTTTGTTTTAGTTTTTGTCTTTAAAGTTTTTGTTGTTAGTTTAGGGGTTGCTTTATTGATGGTTACTTTTGCGGTATTTGAAGACATGTTTAATTTATCATTACCTGCAAAAATAATACTTGCAATGTAATTTTTAGGAACTAAACTTGCAACATTAACACTAACTTGACCTTTAGCATTAGTAATTAAAGTTTTAGAAATACTGCCTACTTTAACAGTTACACTTTCGCCGGATAAGGTATTGCCGTTAATATCTTTTAAGGTGACGATGATCTTGCCGGAACTGTCGTAAACTGTATTAACATTATTTACACTAATTACTGTAGGTAGTTTGTTAACCACGATGTTAGTGTTAACTGTAACTGGGTTATAATTATTGTCTACAATTGTAGTGGCTGTTAAAGTATAGGTGCCTATGTTCAAACCTGAAACGATTATTTTGAAACCATTAATTTTAATGTCTGCTTCAGGATGTCCTATGACACTAACATTGCTAAGGCCTGTGGCATTTGAAACATTGGCGGTGACATTACCTGATTCACCATAATTGAATATTATATTTGGAATGGTGAGTTTGGAGTCAATTTTATTAACGGTAACATTAGTTTTGCCGGTAACCTGATTATGATTGTTGTCGGGAACAGCAACAACTTCTAAAATATATGATCCAGCATTTAAACCGGTAAGGTTAACAATGCCGTTCTCGTTAATTTTGATTATTGCTTCTGGATGATCAACAATACTTAAGATTAAATCATCAACGCCACTAGAGTAGATATCACAGTAACCAACGCCTCCGTAATTGTATATGATTTCATTTCTAATATCAAGAATGGCGTTTACTTTATTTACTGTAATGTTGATTGTTCCATATATGCTATTGTGGTTTTCATCAGGTATTGTTGTGACTTTTAATGTGTATTTTCCTGTGTTTAGATTGGAAATAATGATTTTATTGTTTTCAATGCTAATTGTTGCTTCAGGGTGGTCTGTTACTTCTGCTGTAATGTTTGTTGCACCGGTATATTCTACGGTGGTTAGGCCAGTTTCTCCGTAGTTAAAGATAATTTCATCACCTAGGGTTAAATTGGAATCCAATTTATTGACGGTGATTTGTGTTGTTTTATCTATACTGGTGTGGTTTTCATCAGGTATTGTTGTGACTTTTAATGTGTATTTTCCTGCGTTTAGATTGGAAATAATGATTTTATTGTTTTCAATGCTAATTGTTGCTTCAGGGTGTTCTGTCACTTCTGCTGTAATGTTTGTTGCACCGGTATATTCTACTGTGGTTAGGCCAGTTTCTCCGTAGTTAAATGTAATTTCATCATCTAGGGTTAAAGTGGAATTCACTTTATTAACGGTTGCAGTTGTGTTTTTTTGTGTGGAGTTGAAAAATTCAGTTTCATTAATCCTGACAACAATAGTATAAGTGCCTGCTTTAAGATTAGTGAATGTAGCATTACCTATGCCTTCTGTGATTTCAACTATTTTTTCCAAATCATCTAATTTAATACTTGCATTGCCTGTGAATCTAGGATCAGTTTTAACGACTACTACTAGGTCGTTTCCCCAATCGACATCATCAACAGATATATTTAAATTAACATCAGCTTTAACAACGCTAATGTTAATGTTCTCTTCGTGGGGGTTATAATTGTTATCACCGTTGAAGATTGCATATATTGTGTAGTTGCCTTCACTTAAACTGTTGAAAATGGCTTCAGCGTGATTATTGGAAAGATCAGCAGTTATTTCATAATAACCATTTAATCTGAAAGTTACAGTGCCTGTTACATTTACTGGGATTAAAGCTTCCACTTTAATGTTATCATAAATACTAATTGTTTTTTCTGTTTTTAAAGTAAATGATTCTAAATCGATTTTATCAACTTTAAATCTTTGACTTACAATGGAATTGCAATAAGTTTCATCACCTTCATAAATAGCAACAATATTATACTCTCCAGCGTTTAAACCAGTGAAAGTGGCGCTGGCGATTTTATTGTTAATAATTCCGGTGGTGGAGTTAATAAGATTACCTTCTAAATCCCTAACTTCAAACAGGATGGTGTTTTTAACCACGTTTTGGTTTAAAGTTACATTGATGTTAAATGGATTTGTATAACTTATATTATTGTAATTTAGGGTTAAATTAACATTTGGTTTATTGTTGATTAGGGTAAAATTATACTCTTCGCTTTCATTGTAATTATTATCACCATTATATTTAACGGTAATGGTGTAATTGCCATTGTCTAAAGTGCCTAATAGTACTTTTCTTTTATTGATATCTATGATTTTGGTATTGTTGTTTATTTTAAATGTTAATTTGCCGGTTGCATTGTTTGGTAAAATAATTCCTATTGTGTTTTCATTGTCAATTTCAGTTAGGCTGAAGTAGAATCCAACTTCACCGTTTTCTTTGATGGCATTAACTTTATTTTTGGTTAATGTAATTGTTGATTCTGCTTTGTTTACTTCGTATGTTTTTGAGTATGATTTTGCGCCGAATGTTTCATCACCTGCATAGTAAGCGTTAATGGTGTATTTTCCGGCAGGTAATACTCCTAGATTAATGCTGCAGTGATTGTTGGTGAAATTTTTAATGATTTTTGTATTGTTAAAAGTGAAAGTTAATTTTCCATTTTCAATGTCTGGTGAATCTATGTTAATAATAACTTCTTCACCATAAATGCTATTGTTTTTATCTTCGAATGTGAATGTAGGGGCTTCTTTAACAATAAAAGTAGGAATTTTTACAGTGCAGTTGCCTAGGTATTTGGTAAACATTTCATCATTAACATCAAGGTAGTATTCACCAGGCACATCAGGAACAGTAACTTCCATATTATAAACTCCCTTAGTATATGCAAGGTTTTTTTCGAAAAGAGTGAATCTCAATTTATAAAGACTAAGAATATTACCTGAATCATCAACTAAAGAAGCATTAAGATTAATAACATCACCACAAGTAACATTAACACTATCCTCACCATTTAAAAAAGTAAGAGTGGAATGTGAACGGAAATTTTTACAATTAGGATAGGTGCCATAATCCTCGGTAAGAGTAATAATATATGGGCGATCAAAAGTATTATTTTCAATAGTTAAATTGCCTCCATATAGATCAATTAAATAATTGTTTTCATATTCTAGAAATTGAGAATTGAAAATACTACAATTACCAACAAGTATTAGTTTACCGTCAGGATATCTGCAACAATTTTTAAAAATAGTATTATTTATTAAAACTATTCCATCAACACCTCCCATAATTTCATATCCTATAAGTTCTCCATCCGTGGAGGTAAAATAACAATTATTAATAGTTAGATTAGTAATCCAACACCTTTCCATAAGTGCTTGTTCTGAACGGGCATTTATAAATCTACAATTTTCAAAAATATAACTATGCCTATTCAACCAGAAATAAGAACGCAACATTCTTATTTTGGGATCATCTTTAGTAGCACTAAATGTAATATTTTCAAATTTAAAATTATTATTATTAATCAAACTAAATATTAATGCTGGTCTGTATTTTTTTTGGTTTAGTTTGGAAAATATTATTTTTACTTTATCTGGATTTTCTCCAATAATACTTATATTATTCTTTGATTCAATTTTAATATAATGATAGAAATTTCCATCCCAATAGGGAGTAATATTTAAAAGTGTATAATTTCCATTAAGCATATGGATAACAGTATTATCTTCAATATTTTTTAATATTGTTATAAAATCTCCCGGAGTATTCTCATCTAAACCACTGCCATTACCATTTGGTGAAACATAAATGTGTTTTAAATTAACACCATCACCTAACAATCCATTTCCATCATTATCTTCTTTTAAGATTCTATTTGATTGATTATTTGATTTTTTTAATAATTCGTCTGTTTTTACAATATCGTTTTGATTTAACTCTTGTAAATTTGTATTATATGAACTAGAAATTGAATTTTCATTATTTATTTCAAATGAATCTGTATTTAAGTTAGTTTCATTAACCTCTTTTGCAACAATAAAATTTGAATCATCATCTAGAGAAATCACATCATCCGATGATGAAGCACCTATTTCATTCATGTTTTCTGCTGAAACACAGGATATTCCTACAAAAAACATCATGAAAACAATTAATAAAAGCATTTTTTTCATAAATATCTCCTATTTAATATTATTTGATATTAGATATTTTATTAAGATAATTTGTTAACAATATTTTAATAATTATATCTAATAATCTATAATATATTGGGAAAGGTATATAATTCTATCTTTACTTATAGTAAAATAGGAATGAAAAATTACATATTTTAAGAAGGGGTATAATGGGGAATGTGAAAAATGAGAATAAAAAAATATTTTATAATTATTTTGATCCTAATAATATTAGTAAATATAACTAGTATTAATGCAACCGAAAACGACAACCAAACCTTAGAATCAACAGACGAAAATATAATACAATTTAATGAAAATACGATAGATGCCACCGGAAATATGAAAGATGCACTATCACAACATAAGCAAAATATAAATCAACAAGACATATTAAAAAAAAATAATGAAGAAATACTAAGAAAATTCGAACCATGGAACACAATAATTACATTAACAGTGAATGACACAACAAATTTTGAAACAACTGGAAACATAACAATAAATATGCACTTAACATTTTTAGCAACGGAACACGATGGAGAATTTCCCACACACAACGTCACAATTTATGAAAACAACACCATAATCAAAAAAATAAATATTGGAGAACAAAACTTACCTGAAATAAAAACATGGAAACAATATCATGCAGATATACTATTTAATTACACCGTTCATGAAAATAGTCACCTAACAACGCACCTATTCCATACATATTCTAATCCATTATACTTCAAAAAATACATAAATACAATAATAAATAACTTAAATAATACACAAATACTAGTAGATAACAATATTTCTTCAAATGGAACTTGGAACAATAGTGTAAAATCCCTAAAAAAAGCAATAGAACAAGCTAAAAATAATGGAACAATAAAATTAAACAACATACAATTCATACAAGATGATGTTGAAACATTACAAATCAATAAAAACATCACCATCATAGGAAACAATGCATCATTCATACTTCAAAAAACAAAAACACTACTTGAAGTAAACAATAACATACAGATAACCTTAATTAATTTAACATTCAGTGGAAACAACCACTACATAATCTCAAATAAAGGAAAACTACAATTAATAAACTGTACATTTAAAGAAAATAGTATAGGTTTAATAAAAAATGATGCTGAATTAGAAATTATAAATTGTAAAATAGAAAATATTAACCAATACTACCAAGTGCCCACCACAAATGAAAATGGGTTAATAACCAACAACGGAAACTTAAAAATAACAAATACACAATTCAAAAATACTTTAATGCTCCTCAATCTAGCGTTAGATGCTAATATATTAAAGGGAATAATTTACAATAGGGCGGAATTATCGCTTAATAATGTGAATTTCACCAATATAAACTATAGGATAATTTATAATGAGGGAAATATAATACAAAGAAATACAATATTCAATAACATATTATCTTCAACTACTTCAACAATAGAAGTAAAATCCACTAACCAACAAATAAATCATGAATATTTTTATAATAACTATAGAATTAAAACTGTATATGATGGTATTCATATAGTAAGTAAACCCGTTGATGGTGGGGCAATATATAACAATAACAATATTCTCATTGAAAATTGCTCATTTAATACAATAACTGGAAGAGATGGTGGGGCAATATATAACAATAACAATATTCTCATTGAAAATTGCTCATTTAATACAATAACTGGAAGAGATGGTGGAGCAATATACAACAACAAGGATTTAACAATATTAAACTCCACATTCCAGAAAATCACTGGAAGGAATGGTGGAACATTATACAATGCAGAAACACTAAACATAAACAATACATTAATAAATGGATCCACAGGAAGAGTAATATATAATAATGGAGTATTAACCGTAAATAATGCTGTAATAAATAAATGTGGAGGTATCTATAATAATAATCAATTAAATATTAATAA
Organism: Methanobrevibacter sp. V74; assembly: GCF_963082495.1. NCBI lineage: Archaea > Methanobacteriati > Methanobacteriota > Methanobacteria > Methanobacteriales > Methanobacteriaceae > Methanobrevibacter > Methanobrevibacter sp. V74. The sequence continues at coordinate 258,122 of NZ_CAUJAN010000002.1, read as the reverse complement.
TACAATATTTAGTGAATGTAATGGTGTTGGTGCAGCTGTATGGAATAATAATGTTGCAAATATTGAAAACTGTGAAATTATACAAAGCCATGGGCGTGCTGATGATAAGCGTAACTATGTTGAACAACCTGATGGTCAAATATTTGTATATATTGTTGAAGTATATTCTGGTGTAATTTATAATTATAAAAATGCTAAAATGAATATAACCAAATCTATTATTAAAAACAATTATATTTACAAAAAAACCAATAATAACTGGCATGTATTTTATGGACTCATTAAAAACGATGGAGAAATGAAAATAACTGGTTGTATTCTTGACAATAATCGACCAGCAGAAAATGATAGACTTGAGGGTTCAATTAATATATATAATACTGGAAAGTTAACATACATGTACAATTACATGATAAACACAGAATACTATTCAGGAGTATATGGTCTATGTAGCCTTTTATATAATACTATGGATGGAGTATGCAATATTAATTATAATTTCTACTGTTTGAATCCGTCTAGTGTTATTATACATGCGAATCCTAATTATTATTTTGTTCCTTATTTTGATGAGTATGTTCCGATTAAGCTTAATGAAACTAGGAATATTACTTTGTCTTTGGGTTTGACTAATGGTGTTGATTATATGGTTTTTAATGATTGGGATAAGTTATTAACACCGGGGTTAAATACAACTATTACAACAATTGATGAGAATGGTGAGTATAAGAATATAACCACTCTTTTAAAAGATAAGTATACGTTTAGTTTCAATTATACTCATGTTAAAGGTGAATATGTTATTTATAGTAATATTTTGAATTTTAAGAGTAGTGCTTTGGTTGATGTGGGTAAAGAATTTGCTGAAATGGATGTATGTTATAATAATATAACATATAATGATGGGAATATAACGTTTCATGTGAAAATCAATGGAAATCTCACCATGCAACCGACTGGGAATATAACTTTGAGATATAATAATAAGAAAGTTATATTGGGTCTGAAAGATTCTGAGTGCAGTTTTACTATTCCTGATGTATTAAAACCTAATAATTATACTATGTGGATTGATTATGGTGGTGATGGTGAGTATTTTAAAATATTGAAGCGGTGTTTTGTTTTTTGTGTATAAGATACCTACTAATATTAGTGTAGTTGCTCCTGAAGTTAAATATGGTGAAGAGGGTCAGATAATTATTACTATTTCACCGGGTTCTGCGAAATTAAATGGTAAGTTATATGTTAATGGACATTTTGCTAAAGATGCCAGTACTCAGTCTATGAGGATTTTAAAAATTAGGAGAAATGTTGGTGTGTATAATATTAGTGTGGTTTTTGATAGTGATGAGTATTATGAGGGTGGTGTTGCATATACTACTTTTATTGTGAGTAAATGGAAAACCAATTTAACTTTAAATGTTGAGGATATTGGTGCTGGTGAGGATGCAATTATTAATCTTACAATTGATCCAGGGGATGTTCGCGGGGAGGCAAAATTATCTATTAATGGTGAGAATATTACAGTTTTCATTAACAATACTGTGACTCCGATTACTATTACTAATCTTAGTAATGGTACATATCATGTTAGTGTTTTTTATCCTGGTGATGAAAAATATGATCAATCTAGTGCCAGTGCTACTTTTACTGTTTCTATGAGGACTACTGCTTTGTCAGTGTTTATTAGTAATGATGATTTGACTGGTAATGTTTTTGTTAAAACAGATTATGTTGATTGTACTGGTGAGGTGAGATTGTATATTAATAATGATATGTTGATTATGAATTTGACTAATGGGTCATGTAATTTTTCTGTTCTAAATTCAAGAGAGGTGTGAATTATATTTATGTGCATTATGGTGGGGATAGTCATTATTCCTATGCTTCTTGGAATGTGACAACTTTTATTGAAGGAAAGGCTGTTATCAATTGTAGTTGTTTGGATATTAATGAGCATGAGGTGGGTTATTATATTATTGGTTTATTTGATAGTGAGGGTAATCCTTATGAACATGCTAATTTAACTGTTTTATTCCAGAATCGAACAATATATTTAACTACTGATGTAAATGGTATTGCTAAATTGCCGGTTGTTACTAGTGTAGGTAAGTATGATGTGACTGTTATTTATAAGAATATAACTAAATTTGATGTGATTACAGTAAAGCCTGCGGTTATGAATGTTAATATTGAGGATGTTATTTTTGGTGTGAGTGAAACGATTATTGTAACATTGCCGGTTGATGCAACTGGTAATATTACTTTTAAAATAGATGGTGTTGTAATTAATAAGGCATTGGTGAATGGTAGGGTGAAGGTGAATGTTTCAATTTCTGATTTGAGTTTAGGTGAGCATGATTTGGTAATATGTTATGGTGGGGATTGTAAGTATACGAATCAGACTGTGAGTACTAAGTTTAGTATTAAATCTCATTTGTCTCAGATTGTGGTATCTGCATCTGAGTTTATTAGTTATGGTGAGGATATTGTGGTGAGAGCAACTGTTACGTCTGGTGCGAGTGGTACTGTGGTGTTTACTTTAAATAATCAGGTTAAAATATTGAATTTAACTGGTAATCAGGTAAGTGCTGTGTTTAGGAATATTCCTGCTGGTGAATATCTTTTAAGTGCAAAGTATAATGGTGATGAAATTTATCAGGGTTCAACAAATGCTGTTAAGGTTAATGTTAAAAAAGCAAAGCCTTCATTGATGGTTAATACTAGTTCTTTGGTGTTGAATAAAAATATTCGTATTGATGCTTTTTTAAATGTTGATGCTAAAGGTAATGTTACTTTTCATATTCAGGGTCAGTATTCGCCAAGAAAAATAAAACAGTGAGTGGTGGTGTTAGTTCATGGTTGATCAGTCCGTTAGGTAAAGGTTCTTATAATTTAATTGTTACTTATTGTGGTGATGATAATTATGAATCAGAAACAATATCTAAAATTCTTATTTTGAATCAGATTGAAAGTGTATTGAAAGTGAGTATTGCCAGTATTAATGAGGATGATGATTTGATGGTTCATGTGAATTTAGTTGATGGGTATAATCGTAAAATAACTGGTGATGTTGTTCTTGAGATTAATGGTATTATTTATAAGGTTGTTGTTGTAAATGGTGTGGGTTTTAGGAATCTTGGTGAGTTTAAAAATGGTTTTTATAATTTCACTGCTACTTATCAGGGGTCTGATTCTAATGCAATGGCAATGGCTGCTGGTAATTTTAATGTTAAGTTGGATAATTATAGGATTTTTGGAAATAAGGATGTTATTCAGTATTATGGTGGGTATAAGAATTATAAACTGCGTATATTGAATAATAATGTTCCGGTTAAAAATGCAATTGTCACTATTAAAATAAACAAAAGAAGTGTTAAAGTGAAAAGTGATGGTAATGGTTATGTTAATTTAAGGCTTGAATTAAAAGTGGGTAAGTATATGATAACTGCTATTTATAAAGGTGTTAGGGTTAAAAATAAAATAATAGTTAAGCCAACGTTAATAACTAAGAATAAGGTTGTGAGGAAAGGTAAAACTTTAATTTATTCTGCGAAATTGTTGGATAAGAAGGGTGTGAAGCTTAAATATAAGAGGGTTGTTTTTAAGTTTAAAGGTAGGAAATATGTGGTTAGGACAAATAATTTTGGTGTTGCGAAAATTAAATTGGGTAGTTTGAAAGTGGGTAAGTATAAAATCAAAACATTTTACGGTGGGGTTAAAAACACTAATGTCATAAAAGTTAAAAAATAAACTCATGCATACTAAAAAAACCATCACTTCATTTTTTTTCATTTTTATTAGGGTGTTCTCCAAAAGTAAATTCATTTAAGGGTAAAATTTTCTTTATTTTACAATTGAAGCATTATGTATTTGTCAAAAATTAATTTTTGAGATTTGGTGGACACTCATTAGAAGATTAAAGAACTTATAGGACTTTAATATTTAACACTTTAATCTGTCATTTAATTTTAAAGGACATTATTTTATTGGATGTTTTTTTTGGAATATTTAGTGTTTTTAAATAAATTGTAGTTTCCAAATTTGATTAATTTAAATCATTTAAAATTATACAATCTTGAGTCATGTCACATCCTCTTTTTACTATTGGTTATTGTAGAAGTTAATATGAAATCTGTTTGTGTATCTGCTTATGCATGAGGACTCTAAAATCTGATTAATTCCTTTTTTAATCTATTGAGGTGAGGATTATTTAATTCTTTTAGTTGTTTTTCTGTGTATCCAATATTTGGTGCATCGCAGATGCTGGTATCACCTGCCAGTATTGATTATCCTTTATAAAGACCTGGTCTATACGGGTCATTGTAAATTCCGTCGATAAAGTCTTCATTCATGTCTACATAGCAAATATGATTAAGCAATTTTCTTCTTTGAGAAATATCGGATTTAGTTAAAGTCATATTTTTATCCTTCTTATCACTTCTAATAAAATTTTATAGCTTCTACAGCAGTTGTTCGACCACAATCATAGAAAGGATATTTGATTATACTTTCTAAAGTAGTTTTTCGATTTCGAACAAAATGCACTTTTCCATCATCATATTATATAATTTTCGATTTTCATATTTATCTAAGTTTGCCCAAGTTTCATTACAATATTCCATGAAATTTATCATCAAAAACAACTCCTAAATCAAAAAAATAATCAAAAACCCATAAAACAAGTAAAAAAATAAATCATATAATATAATATCAAATAAAAGATTTAAATAAGTAAGCTAAACTTAAATTAACTGGGTTGGAAAATATGAAAAAATTATTTATAGTAATCGAATATATATGAATATTAATTATAAGTTAGGTTGTGAATAAATGTCAAATGTCAATTATGTAATTCATGAAGACGGAATGCCTGTAATGATTTCTGCCGAATCTGATTTTGATTCTATGGATACTGAAGAAATTCTCAAGGACTATCCATACATTATAGAATCAATGAATAATGAAGAGTATTATCTTGAAAATGAGATGTGCTTTGTTTTTGAGGAACTAGTATATGAAAATAAAGTTGTTGGATTTGCAACATTTGAATTGCATGATCAATTAACATTGGTGTTAACTGAATGTTATGTATTACCTGAATTTAGAGGAAAACAAATATTCTTCAATGAAATATGTAAAATGATTTTTTCAGCACCTCAATTTGGAATTCTACAACCAACACGAAACCTTGTTGAATTGCTAATCGATTATTCCTTTGCAAAAAAGGTGAATGATGATATTGTTGTAAGCGGAATAGACTTCTATTTTGATGAATGGGATGTAAAATCCAACATGAGAAATGAAATATCCAACGAGACGCTATTGTCAAATTTTTATGATTTAGGAATCTGTTCAACCATTCTTGTCGATTCCGGTGAGGTAATCTATCACAACCTGCTTGAAAACGATTTAAGAAAGTATGGCGAGAGAAAGGAATTGACTGAAGAATATTTCAAGGGCACTGCTGAATTATTTTTTAAAAATCAGAATGAGTTTGAAAAACTATTGCATGAATTGAAAGAGGAACTGCCTAGAGAAAAATGGAGTTATGAGGTAATTGTCGGTGATGGTGAAGGTTTATCCGGTTTTATGCAAGAAATCGTTGACAATGAAATAATTTCTCAGAACAGGGCTTTAGAAATCAAACAGCAACTAATAAAGGAATATGAAGCTGGAGAGATAAGTGATGAGGATATTGATGAAAGGGTAACTAAGCTGATTCTTGGCGAAATGCCAGATTCCATGTTATTTGAAGAATTTCAGGAATTTTTAGATTCGCCTGAAGCAGAGGATGAAGATATACAAATCATGAAAGAGTTTTTTGACATGATAAGTGATAATAAAGAATTGGGTGCCAGTATTTTCAATGCCGTACTCTCGGATGATGAAAATGAATTTGAAAACCTAATAGTTAATGCAATGAATGATGATGAAGAGTTTTCCAACAAGTTTCTTGAGTTGGTTGATGATCATGATGAAAATGAATTGCAATTGCCTGATGGAGAGTATTTGGATATGTCTTCTCTTGGTTTGAATCTTGACTCACCATATCCTATCGCTGAGATGATGTGGGGACCTAATGATGACAAATACAAACTTGACGACACATATTATGGAAAAGATTATCCGATAAGCCATGACATTTATGTCTTCAGAATTTTAAAGTCACTTAAAAAACATAATAGTTTAAAGATTGCAAAGGCAATGGCGGGAATGAAAGGAGCAATGACTTCACAGTCAGTAGAATCACAACTGTTTATGCAGGATTTAATCAATGATGAAGTTAATTATGATAACTGGGATGAATTCGCTCATGATTCACTAACAATCAAGGATTTGAAAAATATTTTAAGGGAAAATAATTTGAAAATTTCCGGCAAAAAACAGGAACTCATTGATAGGATAGCTGAAAACCGGATACCTTTGGATGTATTCAGGTCTGAAAAAGTAACATTAACTCCAAATGGTGAGGAATTCATAAAGCAGAACCAATGGATTGATTTTTATGACACGTTTTTAAATAAATTTGATTTTAATGACTTTTCGAAATATTTGGACAATAATGATGGGGAATTTATTGAACTCTCTCTTAAATATATCAAACAGCATTTAAAATTAGCTCAAAAAGAAAATGATTCTATATATATTGCTGATTGTGTTATTGTACAGGAGATGATTTCTAAAAGCGGTAAAGAGTTTTTTAAAAATACTGAGTGAATTTAAATTCACTCGCAGGATTTTTTTTTAGTCACCATAGTAATGTTTTCTATTTATGAACATGTTTTTATATATGTATGTTTATAAATTATAAACAACTGTTGTGATGGGACTGTCATTTTGTTAGGACTTTTTTTTGATTTTCTATCCACCCATCTTTTCTTGTCGTGATATAGTCAAATATTCCCTCAGGAGTTCTATAGATTCTTTTTGTGTGTTTATTTAATGTATTTCCGAAGTAATTTTCTATTTTGTTGTTTGTACTATCTAATCTTCCAATATGGTCTTTTTCAAGGAATATTAGATATTTTCTGTAAACTGGGAAGAAATTTTTATTTAAGTAGTCTTGCATCATCTTTGGAAAATTCTTTAATTCATATTTTAATAGTTCTATGTAACTTATTGCTTTTTCAAGTGATTGTTGGTGGAATAATTCGTAAAATAATCCAACATATATTTTTATTTTATCAGATATTTCTTCTTTTTTCTTTTTTCTCATTTTTTTGATTTTGTTTTCTGAGATTTTTGTGTTGTTTTTTCGTAATTCTGTTTCGTATTTATTGAGTTCTTCGTTTATTTTTGGTTTTAAGTTGGTTGTCATGTTTTTTATTAGGTGGAATGTGCAGTGTTGGTGTGCAAAGCCTAATTTTATCATTATTTGTTCATAGTCTTCTTTTAAGTCAGTTATTATTGCTTTGCGGTGTTTTAAAGGGATTGATATGTCAATGAAATCGTAAATTATTTTTGATGTTTCTTTTTTGGATATTAGGCATGCTACGGGTATATTATTGATTATATCAAATATATCTAGTCTGTATATCCATTTTCCTTCATTTCTGACCCATTGGGCATCATATCCATAATATCCTGAGAGTTCTAGTTCTTCGTTTAACCAGTACTGTCCGTCATCAGTTTTTAAAGCTTTTCTAACTGACTCATGTGAAATACTAAAGTTCAATAACGTTTTAAAATCATTTCCAATGTTTCTTAGTGATTTCCATCCGTGTTGTAGGAGTGTTTTTGCTTTGTTTTTCATTTTATTGGAATAATTGCAGAATTTTCCCCAGTATTCAGTGAATTCAACTTGGAACTTCTTTTTACATTTTTTACATTTATATCGCTTAACTTTAATTCTAACAGGAGTTCCATCATCCAAATAAAGTTGAACAATCTCCAATTATATCCTTTTCTAGAAAATTTTTTAGCACCACAATGTTTACAATAAGGTTCACGTTCTTCAACAATACCCTGACTATTAACAAAGTAATCATCGTCGAGAATAGCACCAATAGGCAAAATTAATTGAGGATAAATTTTTTCATCAAAATCTTTTTCAACCAAAAATCCATTTCGAACTGGATCCTTAAATGCACCGATAAATATATAAGCTTCGCCAACCAATTTAAGATATGGAAGGCATTTAATTTTGCTGTACATATATAATTATTTGTCTTCCATACTATAAATAGTTAATTACACTTAAAATAAACTATAAAAAGTTTATAATCATAAATAATTAATTTTAAAAATTATTGTTAATATATATCAAAATTAAACGATAATATAACGAAATAATTTCATGAAAAATAAAAAAATATAAAAACTAAAAAAAAACTAAACCATAACCAATATATAAATTTAACGAAAAATTAAGAAGTAAAAAATTAATTAAAAGAAGGCTGGAAAAAAGACTTTGAAAAAATAAACACAAGATGTTATCAAAAGTCCTAACAAATTGACAGTCCCGTTGTGATGTAAAAAATGGTTTTGGTTAATATGGATGATGTAATTTATAATTATATACAGAAACAGTTATCTGAAGTTCCAATGATTTTAAACAGGAGACTGTCATATAATGGCATTGAATTTAATAGTAAATATGAATTCAGAAAACTTAAATCAATGATTGATAGTTTTTTAAATAATGAATCCGAGGAAAGGTATTTTGTATTGCCGGGAATTAGAGGTGTTGGAAAAACAACAATTCTATTTCAATGCTATGAGTATTTATTAAAAGAAAAAAACTTCAATTCCAATGATTTATTATATATTTCCTGTGAAACTACAAATTTTGCAGGTGAAAGCGATATCGAAAAAATAATAGAAATCTATTTGGATAAGATTCACAACACTACTCCTGCTCTTTTAGATAAACCAGTCTTTGTTTTCATTGATGAGGCTCATTTTGATAAAAATTGGGCTATGAATGGCAAAGTTATCTTTGATGAATCACCATATGTTTTTCTAATATTGACAGGATCATCTTCACTTCACTTAAATTATAATCCTGATGCCGCAAGAAGACTTAATATATTGCCAGTAATGCCTTTAAATTATAGTGAACACTTAAACCTAAAATATAACTACCGGACAGACATTCAAAAAGATTTATTTGATTTAATATTCACAGGGGAAGTTGAAAACGCACAGGAAAAAGAATCAACAATTCAAAAAGAATTATTAAGTCTAGATAACTATCCTTTAAATGATTGGAATATTTATTTAAATTATGGAGGTTTTCCGACAACATTCAACATTAAATTTGAAGACATTATCGTATCTAAATCATGGTCAATAATTTCCAAAGTGATAACTATTGATATGGGCAATGTTTTTAATTTAAATAAGAATAATCAAAATTTAACTTATAAAACATTAGTATATTTAGCATCTCAAAAACCAGGAGAAATATCTCATGATAAATTGTCAAATTATTTAGATTGCAGTAAAACAACTATTAACAACATTATTAACACTTTAGAAAAAACACAATTAATATTTCATAGTGAAGCATATGGTGGCACTTCAAAAAAAGTAAAAAAACCATGGAAATATAATTTTGCAACACCCAATATAAGAAATTGCATAAATAAAAAATTTGGAAATAGTGCGGGATCACAAGTGAATATGAGGGGATATTGCTTGAAAACCAAATTGCATCAAATTTATTTAATTTAAGCAATAATAATGTATCATTTGATTTCAATGTGTATTATGATTCTCAAAAGGGTGGTGTTGATTTCATTGTTCAAAAATCATTTGGAAATGCAATACCAATTGAATCTGGAATAGATGATAAAACAAAAAGACAAGTAAAGAAAGCTATAAATAAATATGATGCAGATTATGGTATTGTAGTTTCAAATAAAACAGATTGCATTGAAAAAAGAGATGATATGATATTCATACCTCCGAAAACATTTTCTTTTTTATGATTATCCTGTTTAATAATATTTGATTTCTTATTTTTTATTTACAAAGGATTAATATTTGACTAACTGAACTGTGTATAAAAACAACGAAATATTAAAAATTAGGAACTGTGCAGGGGTATATTTTAAATTCACATCTATTTATTTTTACAGTATGCCTTATTGAGGTATGTTAATTTCATTTTTTTAACATAATTCCACAAATTTAATTAACCAATGAAATCAGATTTTATTATAGAAAAGTTAGGAAGATAATGTCATGTTCAATATCTTTTTGTTGGGATAAGATGATTCTTAAGGTAAAAATTGTTTCAAATATTGGTGGGGAGGTTAAAGCACCTCCATCTAAAAGTTATTCTCACAGAGCAGTTATATTGGCTTCACTAGCTAAAGGCACATCTAAACTTTATGATATGCTATTCTCTGAAGATACTTTGGCATCTATTAGGGTGTGTAAAGCGTTAGGTGCTCAAATTAACAGGAAAGATAATTATTTGGAAGTTATAGGAACTAATGGTAGACTCCATAATTCCTGTGAGGGGCCAATTGATCTTGCAAATTCAGGAACTACGCTTAGATTGATGACATCAGTATCTGCATTAAGTGATAATGAGGTTATTCTAACTGGTGATGAGTCTCTTCAGACAAGGCCAATGGGTCTTTTAATGGATGCTTTAAAACCATTGGGAGTTGAAACAGTATCATTAAATGATGATGATAAAGCGCCAATATTGATTAAGCCGGGTTATCTTGGTGGCGAAACTAATATTATGGGCAATGTTAGTTCACAGTTCATTTCATCAATTTTAATATCCGCACCATTGTCTGACTGTGGTGTTAATTTATACGTGCTGCCTGAATTTAAATCAAAACCTTATGTTCATATGACTTGGGACATTATGAGGAAATTCGGTATTAGGTCAATCAAATCTTATTATTTAAAGCATGATTCATGCAATCGGGAACACCAAAGTTGCAGGATTGATGAATTCAAAATTCCTAAACAGGAATATGTCGCTTGTGATTACACGGTTGAAGGAGATTATTCCTCTGCATCCTATTTGCTTGCATTGATTGCCATTAATGGCGGCAGTGCCAGAATTAAGAATCTATTTAGAACATCAAAACAGGGAGATAGATTTATTTTAGATATCCTTCAGAAAATGGGTGCAACTATTGTCCGTGGGGAGGATTATGTTGAAATTGCATCAGGAGGTAATTTAAAGGCAATCGATGTTGATTTGTCCAATGCTCCAGATTTATTAATCACTGTTGCAGTTCTAGCGGCAATGGCTGAAGGAACATCAAATATCACTGGTGTTGCTCATGCAAGATTAAAAGAAACTGATAGGATTGACACCACTTGCCGCGAGTTGGAAAAACTTGGGTGCAAATTGGAAGAACATGAAGATGGAATGAGCATAACTGGTGGGGTATCGTCAGGCACTGTTGATTCTCATGGGGATCACAGACTTGCAATGGCATTTTCCCTGATAGGTCTTAGACATGACATTGAAATCACGAATGGGGAAGTGTTCGATGTTTCATTCCCTAATTTTATAGAAACAATGGCAAAACTGGGTTTTGAATTGGAGTTGGTATGATGAATAAAGAAGAAAGAGTAATTAGATTGGTTGAATGTTTGGAAAATACTTTTGAGATAAGGACATTTCAAGACCATGATCCATATCAGGTATTAATTAGAACTATTTTGTCTCAGAGAACTCGTGATGAAAACACAGATCAAGCTACTAATAATTTATTTTCCAAATATAGAAATATTTATGAAGTTGCAGAAGCTCCGATTGATGATGTAAAAGAGTTAATCAGACCAGCCGGATTTTATAATGTGAAAGCGGTAAGAATTCAGGAAGTTTCCCAAATTTTAATTGACCAATATGGTGGGGAGGTTCCAGATACTGTTGAAGAAATGCTAAAACTTCCTGGAGTAGGCAGAAAAACTGCCAATTGTGTAATGGTTTTTGCTTTTGAACTTCCAGCAATTCCAGTTGATACTCATGTTCACAGAATCTCAAATAGGTTAGGTTTAGTAGATACTAAAAACCCTGAAGATACTGAAGTTGAGCTTACTAAAATTGCTCCTAAAGATTTGTGGATTAAGTTAAATGATTTGATGGTTCAGTTCGGTCAAAATATTTGTAAGCCAATGTCTCCCCAATGTGAGATTTGCCCATGTATTGAGATTTGTGATTATTTTAAGGGGAATATTTAATTTTTAAAATTATTTTTTTCAAAACATTTATATGACTGAACAATGTTATATATCACCAGTTGTTATAACAATAGTTATATGACTTTAAGATAACCCTTTTAATATACCATTAAAAACAAATAATCTACTAGGAGAATAAAATATGGCAAATGTCCCTGAATTAAAAAGAGGAGTACTTGACAGTGTTGTCGATGCAATCGGAAACACACCGATTATAAGGCTGAACAATTTGACAAAAGATTTAGATGCTGAAATTGATGTAAAAATGGAAGCATTCAATCCAACAGGCAGTGTAAAAGATCGTGTTGCCGTTGCAATGATTGAAGATGCAGAGGAAAAAGGATTGCTTAAAGAAGGTTCTGTTATTATTGAACCAACTAGTGGAAACACAGGTATTGGAATTGGGTTTGCCGCCGCTGCAAAAGGTTATAAAGTAATATTGACAATGCCTGAAACCATGTCTGTTGAAAGAAGAAAACTTTTAGCTATTTATGGTGCTGAAATTGTATTAACTCCAGGTTCGGAAGGTATGGGTGGAGCTATTGCAAAAGCAGAAGAACTGCACAAAGAAAATCCTAACTCAGTTATTTTAGGACAGTTTGACAATGAAGCTAATGTAGCTATCCACTACAGAACAACCGGACAGGAAATTTTAAGAGACACTGAAGGAAATGTGGATTTCATTGTTGCAGGTGTAGGTACTGGAGGTACTGTCACAGGTATTGGTAAAGCATTAAAAGAAGTTATTCCCAATGTCAAGATTGTTGCTGTGGAACCAGAAGAATCACAAACATTGGCTAAAGGTGTAAAAGGACCTCATAAAATCCAAGGAATTGGTGCAGGATTTGTTCCATCAATTTATGACTCGGATTTTATTGATGAGATTATTCCAGTACCTAGTGATGAAGCAGGAAAAACCTTAATTTGGCTTGCTAAAGATGAAGGCATTTTTGCAGGTATTTCTTCAGGAGCTGCTACTTGGGCCGCTTTACAATTAGCTAAACGGGAAGAAAATAAAGGTAAAAGAATAATTGCCATCTTACCGGATAATGGTGAGAGGTATCTCTCTGTAGATTGGCTATTTGAATAAGATAAGCTATATAAAAAACACTCTATCCATTTACTTCACACAAGGTGCTGCAGTATACAAAATACTGAAATCACTGATTATTCTAATACTCTTTTGAAGAGATATGTTGAGTATTTTCAATGTTTGCTCATGAATCTAAAGTCCATAATATTGATTGGAAGAGCTCTGAATATATTGTAAATGGATATATTCTTTTGTTATACATGTATATTGTTGCTTCTTGTGTTATGTAGGACAATATGAGTGTTGGCAGAAATTATTAGATTTTGAACATTTTTCATTTTATCCTTTAGCTTTTTTTCAATATTTTTTTAAGTTAGTGATATGAACTTTATTGCACTAATGACTGAATGTAAATCCATTTTATTCTCTTTAATAAGATTAAACAATCTTATTAGGTTGTATGATGCTACGATTGTGAACATTTGATTTTGTACTCTTTTTAAACCAACTATTGGAAGATAATCATAGTTGTAAATTCTTTTGAAAGTTCCGTTATGTGCTTCTACAGTCTTTGAACGTAATTTATAGTCTTTTATTCTATCTTTAGTAGACATTAATCTTTCAACTTTGTATGTAACTTCGTGGACGTACCTTGTTATTGCTCTATGGTTGGTTGTATAGCATTTCACTTTATATTTGTAATTTTTGCAGGCTAGGTAGTTTGAATAGACTAATTTGGGATTTTATTTCCTCCTCCTTTTTTTGTGGGGCAGGATATGCTCCATCAAGAGTTAATTCTTCATTATTGGGACAAATAAAAACATTTTTATATTCATCAAAAACAAAATAATCTATAGCAAATGGATTGTCAGGTAGATTACCTGAATTCTCTCTATTTTGCTGTTTTGTTGGAATTAAAGCAGTTATACCTAATTTCTCGAGATATTGTAAATTTGCTAGTGTTGAATAGATTGTATCCGCGCTAATTTTTGTGGGTTGTAATTTTAGATTAACGAGGATTTGATTCATTAATGCTGGAATTTGATAATGATCCGTAGGATTTTGAACTGCATTAACTCCACATATTAACTTCGATTTCGTATCAGTTCCCAATTGAATATTAAATGAAAATTTAGGATACTTTTGTCCATTATCTTTAACTTTCATCAGTCGAGCATCATGATCATTCAAAGCTAACGATACCTGTCCAGAATAGTCCAACAACTGCCACCAATAAAAAAAAAAAAAAAAAAAAGAATTTCAACTTTTTCTTTATCTGATTTTGATTTATCATCTAAAAATTTTCGTATGGTTCTTCTAAGCTTTTTAATTTCATCTTTTGTTAATTCTTCGACCAAATAATGCTTTATTAATAAAATAATATCTTTTTTCTTTGATTATATTGAATGAAGAATTGTAAGCATTTTTTTTATTGTTCCATCAATTGCAATATGTTCAAAATCAGTTAATCCAATTCTATTGGCTACAATCAGAATAAAACTCATAATTAATTGGTAAATTTGTTGAAAAATACTTACAATAATCTCGTATTGTTCTGTCACTTGGTTCTATAAAATGTGAAATTAAATTATACAAATAATTGTACTTTGCATTATAAGCTAACTCCACAGTGCTTGTTATTTTATTAATATATCCATAAAAAATTAGTTTTATCATATCTTTGAGGTCAAAAGGTGGTTTTCCAACATTGGAAATTTTTCGTTTGATTTTAAAGAAATTAAACGCACCATCAAATAACGATTGTTGATGCAAGATACATAAGTTGAAATTCATCTTCCATTTCTTCAATTTCCCTACTTTTTTCGCTCAAAATATAGTTATCCAAAATCATATCAATCAAAAACTCCTATATTAAATTAAACAATTATAGAATTAACTATAACTAATTATATATTAGTTATTTCTAATATAAATAGATTTAAATAACTTATAGCTAGAATAATAAGTAATAAAATATCAAAATTAAATATTAATAATTTTTACAAATAATTAGATTAAAATACCTATAATTACAAGGCCAATATAAAAAAAATGAATTTATGGAAAAAAATTTTCACGAATTAAAATTGAACAAAGTTTAATAAAAATAGGAAAATAGGTTAAAAATTAAATAATATTTAAATCTCAATAATTTCTGCCAACACTCAATATCTGGAAAAAAATACAAACATGGAATTCAAACTATATGCAATCGGACACAATCTAAACAAAATATAGAACGAAATAAACCAAAATGGTAAAATAACCACATAAATGCCAATAAAAATTAAAAAACCACAATTGTGTCACACCATCTGGAAGATTTTAATTTATCTTTGTTTCTATCCTTATCAGATATATTTATTGATTTTTTCAACAGTTTGATGGGAATTTTTTCTTTATCAGTTAAATGTTTTTGAACACTATTTTCCAGATTTTTCACTCAATTCATCATCTTCTTATTCATCTAGTTCATTGCTTTCTTCTAAGTGTTGTTTCATTATTTTGATTGTTGTTTATTTGTTAATTTATTCACTGAAATTTTTGTTTTGATTTTAGTGTCGTTTAAACTTACATGATGAATTTTAACTAAGTTTTTCTTCTTTTGCAATTTTTTTTATGGTTGTTTTAAATGATTTATCCAATCAAAATCAGGGTTATCAACCTTGAATCGTGCAATTGTTCTGAAAGAATGTTTTTGCATTCCTGCCAAAATACATATAAACTGACATCGTTTCTTGTTCTCCTATCAATTTCACGAGAAGGCAATCCATCATCAAAAACACTCATCAAAATCAACCTAAGCAATAATTCACGAGGATATACAGCTTCACCAGAGATATTAACAAACATCTGGAAAAATAAACAAAAAAATTATAAAAAAATCAGTGCATTCATGACCTACCATCATTTCTAAAAAAAAAAGAAATATAATCAACATTGGAGAAAGAAAAAGTAAATCATATTTCCTATAATATTCATACTGTACTTAGTTAAAACATGATAGAGAAAAAAACTGCAATCAGCTCTTTATCATATTCCCAATAGTATATATACCATATGTTATATATTATATGATATATGGCTTTGGAGATTTTATATGTTTGATAGGTTGAGAAGTGAGGTAAAGGTAATCAAAGAAAAAGACCCTGCAATGCGTTCTACAATTGAGGTATTTTTCTGTTATCCTGGATTTTATGCAATATTGTTCCATAGAATTAGTCATTATTTATGGAATCATTCATTAAAATTTTTAGCTCGTGTTCTCTCAACTTTTTCTCGTTTTCTTACAGGTATTGAAATACATCCCGGTGCACAGTTTGGCGATAGGGTTTTTATTGATCATGGAATGGGTATTGTTGTTGGTGAAACAGCAATTGTCGGTGATGATGTATTAATTTATCAGGGTGTTGTGCTGGGAGGAACTACAACTCAAAAAACCAAAAGGCATCCTACAATTGAAAAAGGTGTCATTATTGGTTCTGGTGCTAAAATAATGGGCAATATTACCATTGGGGAGTATTCTAAAATAGGTACTGGTGCAGTTGTACTAAAAGACGTTCCGCCTGAATCAACATGTGTTGGTGTTCCTGGAAGAATTGTTAGAAGTAAACATAAAAGGCATGTTGTTGACTTAGATCATAACAAACTTCCAGACCCTGTTGCCAGTGCAATTAAAACTTTAGAAAAGCAAATTGAAGATAATGAAAAACTTATACAAATTTTACTGGATAAAAATGGAATTTGTGTTAGTGAAGATAAAACCGATGAAAATGAGGATTGTGGAGATTTATTAAAAATAGATAGTGATTAAAATGAAACCACCATGTGAAATTGTAGTATGGTATGTAATACCGGCAATCAGATCAGAATTAGCAAAGGAACTTTTAAATTTAGATATGAAACAAAAGGATGTTTCAAAACTAATGGATATAACTCAACCTGCAGTGTCTCAATATATCACTGATAAAAGAGGCAGCGGAATTAAGCTGGATGATAACGTAAAGGACATGATTAAAGAATTTGCCCGCCAGCTATCTGAAGGCGAAGCTACAAAAGTGGATTTAATTCCAAGAACTTGCAATATATGTAAAAATGTCAAAACAAGTGATGTTCTAGAGCAACTAAATATTGATAAGTCTGAACTTGGAGAAGACTGTCAAACATGTATGGGGTCTGATTCAAAATAGGAAAATATTGGAAAAAATAGTAATATTTATTAACTATTAATTACCAATAACTTATTATCCTATTAATTTTAGTGGCAAGTTTACCGAGTGGCTAGGTGTGTGGCTGCAGACCATAATACGGGGGTTCAAGTCCCTCACTTGCCTTTTCAATTACTTTTTTTTCGAGGTTTATTTAATGAAAATTTATTCAACTTTAACTCGTAATAAACAAGATTTTAAAACTATTAACAAAAATAGGGTCAACTTATTCGTTTGCGGTCCTACTGTTTATGATGATGCTCACATTGGGCATGGAAGAACTTACATTTCCTTTGATACAATTAAAAGATACTTGGAATATAAGGGTTATTCTGTATTTTACATTCAAAACGTAACTGATATTGATGATAAAATAATCAACCGTTCTAAAGAAAGCGGAATTCCCTCTGAAGTTCTTGTTCGTAAGTTTGAAAAAAGATATCGTGAAGATATGCATAAATTACATGTTGATGGTGTAAACTTATTTGCAAGAGCAACAGATCACATGCCTGAAATCTTAAATCAAATTCAAAGATTAATTGATAAGGGATTTGCATATGAAACTGAAGACGGGGTTTACTTTGAAATAGATAAGTTTGAGGAATTTGGAAAATTATCTAACAGAAATGTTGAAGAGTTAGAATCTCATCGCGATATTGGCGAGACTACCAAGAAAAACCGACAGGATTTTGCGCTCTGGAAAAAACGTATTGGAATTGATGAACCGGTATGGTCATCTCCATGGGGTGATGGAAGGCCTGGATGGCATATTGAAGATACTGCAATCACCGAACTTTACTTTGGAGAGCAATACGATGTACATGGTGGAGGACTTGACTTGATTTTCCCACACCATGAAGCCGAAATTACTCAAATGGAAGCGGTTTCCGGAAAATCTCCAATGGTCAGATACTGGTTACACACAGGATTTTTAAATGTAAATGGAGAAAAAATGTCAAAGTCACTTCATAACTTCATAACAATTCGCCAGTTACTTGAAAATTATGAAGCAGATACATTCAGATTCTTTGTTTTATCTACCCATTATAGAAGTCCGATTGACTTTTCAAAAGATTCGCTTCACCAATCTGAAAGAAGTTTGGATAGAATTAGAAAATATTATGAACTTTTAGATGTTGAAGTATGCGACAGCATACCTGATAGTGATGTTTTATTATCTCATAAAAAAGAATTCTTTGAAAGTATGGATGATGATTTCAATACTCCAAAAGCTATTGCATCAGTCTTTGGACTAATCAATGATACTAAAAATGAACTAGATGATTTATCTGATGATGATAAGATAGCTATTAAAGCATTTTTAGATGATGCGGCTCATATTTTAGGAGTTAGTTTTAAGAGCGAAGAAGTAAATGCCGGGGCAGATGATTTACTTGGTTTGATTTTTGAAGTAAGATCAGAGCTGAGGGCTAACAAACAATATGATTTGTCAGACAAAATCCGTAATAACCTTCAGGATTTAGGTTATGACATTAATGATTAAGAGAATTATTTCTCTTCTTTTTTTATTTTAACTGTTTATTGTCTTTAAATTTGTTTTTAATGTCCAGTTAGACATTATATCCTCATATGAAAAATCCCTGTCATTCAGGAAATATTTATATAGCAAAAATAACAAATGCCATATTTACATAACACGAGTTATATTGTTTTTTTTTTTCTCAAAGGTTTTTTTGCATACAAAACATTTAAATATAAAAAATAACTATTGTTATATGATACTATATAACACGTGATATAATTTAATTTAAACTCGCACACACCTTATATTGAAAACAGAATAAACCTGTTTGAAGTATAATTTGTTTAAACATGTTGGATAGTGATTAAAAAATTTGGTGATCAGGAATGAGAAATAATAAAAAATTTGCTTTACCAACATTAGGTGTACATGCAGGACAAACTCCAGACCCGATAACAGGAGCTCAAGCTGTACCAATTTATCAAACAACTTCTTATGTATTCAAAGACTCAGATGAGGCTGCAAGAAGATTCACCCTTCAAGAATTTGGACAAATTTACTCCAGATTAACAAACCCTACCAGTGATGTATTTGAAGCAAGAATTGCTTCTATTGAAGGTGGTAATTCAGCTCTTTCAACATCAAGTGGTCTTGCGGCAATTTCATATGCAATTTTAAATGTTACGGAACCTGGAGACAATATTGTTTCTGCAGACAACCTTTATGGTGGAACATATCAATTATTTAACTATACATTTAAAGATTTAGCACGTGATGTTAAATTTGTTAACTCCCAAAGCTTAAAAGCATTTGAAGATGCGATAGATGAGAAAACTAAAGCAATTTATGTGGAATCTATTGGAAATCCTAAGTTGGATGTACCTGCCTTTGAAAAACTGGCAGAAATTGCACATTCTCATGATATTCCTTTGATTGTAGACAATACTGTAGGTGTAGGTTTGGTCAGACCTTTAGAACATGGTGCGGATGTTATTGCAGCATCAGCAACAAAATATGTTGGAGGTCATGGAACTGCAGTTGGAGGATATATTGTAGATTCTGGGAAATTTAATTGGGGAAATGGAAAATTCCCAAATTTCACAAAAGCAGATCCAAGTTATCATGGATTAGTATTTTGGGATGCATTTGGAGATGATCCTGAACTTGGAAATGTCACTTTCACTGTTAGGGCAAGAGCAAGACTTTTAAGGGACTTAGGTTCAAGTCAATCTCCTGTACACAGCTTTATTTTCCTTCAGGGATTAGAAAGTCTTGATGTGTGTGTAAAAAGACACTCTGAAAATGCACTAAAAGTAGCGGAATTCTTAGAAACTCATCCAAAAGTTAAATGGGTAATCTATCCTGGTCTTGAATCACACCCTACATATGAAATTAATAAGAAATACTTAAAAGACCATTTTGCAGGCGTTTTGGGATTTGGTGTTGAAGGTGGGGAGGAAGCCGGTTGCAAAGTAATTGAAAAATTAGAATTGTTTTCAATTCTTGCAAATATTGGTGATGCAAAAAGCTTGGCAATCCATCCGGCAAGTACAACCCATCAGCAATTAACTTTGGAAGAACAAGAAGCAATTGGCGTTACGCCTGACTTCATCCGGTTATCTATTGGTCTTGATGATGTTAATGATTTAATTGATGATTTAAGTCAAGCACTTGATAGCATTGACTAAAAAAATAAAATTTATACAATAAAAAAATATTGGGAGATATGAAATGTATTATGTAAAAATAACTTCTACATTTAATTACCTCCTCCCACTATATAAAAATTGGAAGTTATTATTATTAAATGTAGATGTTACAATTACACAAAAATAAAAAAAATAGACCAGGACAATATTTTATCCTGGTCCTTCATTACTCAACAGACCTTAAAAAAATTATGCAATTGAGAAATATCTAAGGTCACATACTTATAATAAATTTAACAATTTAATTCTTTTTTCAAATTATCGATTTCATATTTCAAATCATTACATTCATCTACTAAGTCAGTATGATTAATCATTTTTGAGAATTTTCTTTCGAGATTACGGAGTCTTGTTTCTTTATAAACTCTTTCTTCTCTATTGTTCATAAAATCCCCACACTATAATAATTAATACTTCTACCATTAGTTGCTTTGTCTAACTCATTTGCTTTGCAAACTTTCAAACCTTTTGTTGGATCAGCTACTTTATACGCTCCAGATGGAGTAGTTCCGTAAATCAAGACATAATGGCCATAGTCATTTTGGTAACCTAAACACTTTGCACTCTTGGTTTGAATGTGAGCAATAACAGGATACCCTTTGTTTAAGCTTTGTTTCACTCCTGCAAAATTCCTAGAAATTCTACTTACGTTATAACCTAAATTTTTCGCACCAATTATCATGTTACTTGGGTCAGTTCCATTAATATCAGTTTTAAAAGTTTTTTTAATTTTATCTTCATTAATCCAGCCGTATAACATTTGAACAGCCATATTAAAACTTGCTACACAGCAGGAATATTTATCATCTTGATAATTCAATACTAACGGGTTATTTGCTTTACTATTCAATGTCACATAGTTTGGATAACGATTATTTTTTAATATAAACACATTTTGAGCTTCAAATAATCCAGCATAATCTGCTTTATTTAATCTATGTGTTTTACCAGACATGTCAGTCATGTTAATTGTCCTGATTAATCCTTTTCCTTTTTTAATATTTTCACGAATTGTTTTTCCTGCTTTTTTCATTTCTTTTTTACTAAATTTAGTCATTTTAAACAACCTCCTTTTTATATTAATATTAATATTTTCGATTAAATGGTAATATTGGATATCTGGTTAATGTTGCATTTTTAACTGCACCATAACCTGTCTGATAATGTCCCCATGGCTGGGATTTGCAAACATCTACCCAGGTACCATTTATTTTAGCGAAAATATGGCTTGTTTTCTTTTTACTTCTTTTTGATTTGGTTTTTTTCTTTGATTTGGTTACTTTTTGATTGTAAACATAATAAACACCAATTCCTGCTTCTTGCACACCAACCGCATCGCACATATGAAATAGTAAATCTGTTTTACATGCATCATTGCCTTTTTTACGCGCTAATGTTCTAGCTGGCTTTTGATAGAATCCAGTACGGTCTTCAGTTTTAATATTTTTACTAATCCAAGCAGCTATTTCTTTAACTGCCAATACTCCAGTTTTACCTCCAACAATACTTTTAGCTTTAGATTTTACTTTAGATTCAACTTTCCCAGTTTGACTTTTTTGAAATGAACTTCGAGGTATAACTTTACCATTATTTTTTCCAGCTTTTTTAGAAACTATTTTTTTTAGAATACCAAAGCTTAAAGTTCCTTTTTTAAGGTTACTAACTCTTGATTTGCTTGAAATTTTAGTTGATTTGGTGATTGTTAGTTTTTTATTTCCACTTTGTCCAAGTACATCGTAACTTGCACCACACTTAGCACAAATGATTCTACCAGTTTTTGCTCCAGTTTCCGTGGTTTTTGTTGGTTTAAAATAACCAGTATCGCTTTTTTTAACCCATTCAAAACCCCAGTATAATTTATCACTATTACAATATGAGCATTTTCTTTCAAAAACAGTTTCAATAAATTTACTACCCCACTTACTTTTATCAGCATTAGTCACTGCTTTTCCAATAGCAATTATTAAATCACCTTTGGATTCCTGATCTTTCAAACCTAAATCGTTATTGGTTACATATTTTCCTTTTGGACTATGTCCATACTTACTCCATTTTAAGTTTTCAATTTTAATTTTTTGACTAGTTTTAGAGTAATAAACACCGGTAACAGTTACATGAGTGGTAATTGTTGATGGTTCATATTCTGTATCTCCACCAAAATTAGCTTCAAATTGATATTCTCCAGGAGCATATTCAAGAGTTAATTTAATTTCTCCGTTACTATTTGTTTTTCGATTATATGTAGTTCCAGTATAAGAAACACTGCCTCCTTCAACTTTTAATAATGTAACACTAACATATTTTCCAGATAATCGATTTTCTTCTTTATCTGCTAATGTAACTTTATATTCGACTTTTTTTGGATATTCTACAATGACATTTTCAGCAGCTAAAGCAGTTTCAGTTTGAATTGTTTTTGTATTCACTTCATAATTAGATAATTCAATACTGTTTACTCCCATGTTGTTTGCGTTTTTCACTGTTTTATTTACAGTTGCAAGTACAAGTTTCTCAAAAGTGGGAATTTTCACATATACTTTGTCATGAACTTCATAGTTGTTGTATAATCCATTTTTGTAATTTGCCACATCAACGTCAATATTCAGCACAGGGTTTCTTTTGTTTTTTAATTTCATGCAAACATCGTTGAATATTGCAAATTTATCAGTATCAGATGTTTCTACAGTTCCGATTTTTACATGATTGTTAGTATCATTTTTATCTAGTTCCAGGTCGGATCTCATGAATATTCTATCATATTCAACTCCAGTATCAGTATCATCTGCCACAAATATTTCCCCAGCATTCTTATTAAATGGAGCATACCAGTAAGCAGTAGCTTTATAATACTCTACTCCTTCAGTATTTGTGTTTTTAACAGCCTTACACCAGTAGGTGCTGTTTTGATTTTCTGGCAGTGAAGGATATGAACTTGCATTGATTTTTTGAACAATCATCGGAACAAGTGATCCCTTTTCAACTTCAAGATTTACCCAATCTTGTATAACATTGTTCAATTGAGTATGTGTTAAATCTTCAATTGTTAAAACTGGTGCGATACCTTTATATGAATCGGTTTCATTTAATTCAAAGTTTATATTCTCAGTATTGCGGCCTAATTCAAGAATATCTTCTTGAATAACTCCTAATGTTGGATTAATACTGTATTGAAAAACGATTCTACTATTAGTAGAATCATATAATTGTAACTCAAGATCATTAAATAAATCAATAGATATATTTGTTTGATTTTCTGTATTTGAAGTCAATACATCATCATTTTCCATTTCCTTTAAAACAGCAATGTTTAAATTTGGTTTATTGTATTTTAATGTGATTTCATAGTCTGTATAGTCATTGTCAAAACCTAGATTTTCAGCTGTTTCTTCAAAAAGAATATTTTCTTGTTGTACTAATCTTAATGTCAAATCTTCAATAGAAACACGATTAACTTGAGTTAAAGGTGCAATAGTGTTATCTCCAGCTTGTATTGTTTCATCAGCGGGAACATTAACACTAACATCTTCTTCAGTTAACGGATAATCATAATCAATAACCACTTCCCACGATTTATCACTGTCATTTGGATTTAAAAAATCAAGATACTTGTGAATAATGTTTTTACAAGGATCTTTTTCATATCTTGTTAGGAATACATTTGAAGTTTCCTCTTCAATAAATCGTAATAGATCCATTAATGTCATTGTAGATTTCGGGTGAATTTTCAATAACTTGTCATTTAAGCAGTCCTGGATAATTCCAATATTGAAATATTCTCCAAACCAATACCCTAATGCATTTCTGTCTAATGTTATTACTCCATCATTTGTAACTGTGAACCCATTTGCAGTTGTGGCTTCATGTTGACTGAATAATGGCACATAATTTAATTCAACAAGTGCGTCTTCTACATCAAAAGTAATGTTGTTCTCTTGATAATAATCACGCTCAATAGTAGTATTAATAACATACAAACATGGTTTCAGTTGTTTATATCCAGCGATATATAGTTTGTTGCCCATTTTGAAGTTTTTCTTTGCAGTTTCAAAATCACTAACAAAATAAACAACAGACAATGTCCTTAACTTCCTTTTTTCACATGTTTCTTCAAGACTAATTAAATCAATATCAAGAAAATCAATGAAATTCTCTTCATGATCTAATAAAACAACAGTCAACACTATAATCATCCTCTTTCAGTATATGAAACTGTTCTTAATGTTGCGTTTTCACATTCAAAATAATATGCACCAATAAGACTGAACCAGTCACTATGCCAATCCACAGCAGAACTAATATTTGTTTCAACATGATCAGAAAGTTCAGTTGAAAATCGTTTTAAAAAGAGTTTTTGATTTTCACAATCTACTCTAATAATATCTCCTTCAGTAAAATCAGTGTAATTCAACACCATTGTTTGTTTTGAATTCAACTCACGAATAGTGACTTGATTTACCCCATGTTCTGGAATTAATTCTAATGTGGGAAATATTTTTGCAATTGAATTAATATTCCCAACAAAAGATGTTACTGTTTCACGTGTACTAAAACTAGTGCCATCCGGAACAATAAGTTTCAATGTACTACTATAATCAACACTATTAACATCACTATCAATTGGATCTTCCATGATAACACGCCAATATTCTCCAGGATAATGGCTGAATTCTATGTTATTTGGTATTGGTTGGTTCATTTCATTTCTTTTGTTGGTGAATAATTTACTTATAAGTCTAAGCATGTTTGTTGTTTCTTCAATAGTACAACCATGAATGCCAAATTTAATAGTAATTTCTTTTTTATTAATATTTTGTCGGTATGCATTATTTGTATCCGTACCTTCAATATCTAAGTATTTTACATCAGTTTTCAAACCAGCAGGCACATCCACCTCTTCAAGAAACATTCCGTAATTACTTGTATCTTGACCATTAAGATAACATTTTACAAGATAGTCTTTGATTTTATTTACAAAAAATATCAATTCAACATGCTCAATAGTTAAAAGTGATTCTGTTGGATTATCCCATGGGTCTGAAATTATTATTTCTAATTCCCAGTCATCAAGGTTTTTAAGATCCGCCACATCGAATCCCCATAAATCGAATGCTCCTCCAAGTGAAATTATTCTGTCTTCAGTATTTTTTGTTATTTGAATACTTCTCTCACCAGTTACTCCGTTTGGATTTATTAATTTAACAAGTAATATAACGTTATCTGTAACATCACAAGTTATATTTACTTGAAATCCAAGAATGCTAATTTTTTCAATTGTTTCAATGTCATTAGTATCGAAATCATATAACCTTATGGGATTACTTGATTCAAATGAATTAAGACTTAATTGTGAAAGTGAAGCATCATCAGAGATTATCTTTTTAATGGGTATTGGGAAAATACATTGATTATTATTGGATTCTGCTTCTTTAATTGTAGGTGGAGTAAATTGTATATATGAATGGTTATGATTTCCTTCAATATAATCTCCAACAAAAAGAATGTATACTGGATAATCCTCATCGTAAATAAACTCAGATGTTAATTGTTCAAAAGTGTTTACTTCATTTACACATTGACTCCAGTATGAGGCATTGTTGTATATTTCTTCAATTGTTAAGTTTTCATAATCTGTAGAATCAGTAGTTACTTCTTGTGCAACACCGTTTTCATCAATTATTGTAGTTGTAGATAGATTTGCTTCAATTGAATTGTTAAATACTCCTATACGGAAGTTTCTTCCCCAATCACGAACATAAGTATCTGGTGTTACTTCTTTTAAATATGATTGAACAAAATATGTGCCTTCACTTAATCTGTCTAATTCTTCACTAGATAATTTCAAAACACCAATATTTGGGACAGTTAAATTACTTGGTTTTACACTAATATTAATTTTTCTTAATAAACCGCTACCTGTTATGTTATCAACATCAAATATTGCAAGACAATATTCCCCAGGGGTTAAGCATTTGAACTTGTTTTGTATTAATCCACCAACCAACATGTATTTTAATGGATAAATTCCCTGTTGGGTTAATGTTGTTACTTTTCTCCAAACTGGTTGTTGGTATATAATTGCATAGACTAAAATGTCTTCTGTACAATTATCAACAGCATAATTCTCAAAACCTCCACCAAGAAAAGCATTACTTTTAATAACACATGCGTATATTTTAACATGATTTTTATTATATGATGGGAAATTTAGATTAACACTAAACTCTTCATTTTGTTTAACTTGTATGAAAAATTCTTCAACTTCCCCAGTGATAATTTGAGGTTCCACTGGTTCGGGTTCTGGAATGGGAGCAGGTTCTGGAGCAGGTACTGGTATTGATTGAAGATTCAAACTAGCAGTATGGCCAGTAGCACTCTCCTTAAATGATAGGTTATGATTTCCATCTGTAGTTATTTTCACACGGAAAACTACACTGGCACTTAGTTTAGATCCAATGTTTGTATTCCATACTTTGCTACTTGATATTGTTCCGTCACCACTTTCTTGCCGAACAAAAGATACACCTGAAGGTAATGTTATATTTACATTAGTTCCACCATTGGTTTGTCCTTTGTTGTTACATGTTAATTTAACAAGGAAATCATCACCAGTATACATCCCCTTAGTTTTACCCGCAGATAAAGTAAAGTTAGGTGAGTTGTATTCGATTATTAGTCTTACATATTGAATTTTGACCTTACCAATATCACTTTTAGTATTTTTTGGGAAATTAATAGTAGCTCCAAAATTACTACTATTTACTGATGACACGTTAAAATTACTTTTCCATGAAACACTAGTTTTAGTCATGGTTTTAGTTAATGCTTTTCCAGTTTTAGCTGATGCACTAACATTTAATAAATCTAGACTAGGTCCTGCAATACTTAAGTTTCCAGTATAACAAGCAGCATATTCTAATGTTATCTTTGTAATTTTAGAACCAGTTGGTATTTTTGCTTTATAATTTTTAGTGGTTAGTGTGGATGGTCTGTTATGTGTTCCACTGCTACTTGCAATGTCTGATTCTGAAATCGCATAACTTGATGTGTTATTTTTTATATTATTTAAATTTGTGAATTCTCGAAATTTAGTGTTTGATGAACTACTTTGAGAAATAGTGCTGGGATAAACAGTTTTACTTGACATGGTTACATTTTCACTCCAATATTCTCTTTGCAATAATATTTCTTATTCTGGAAGGGCCATATTGACTAGTAGTATTATGTCTTGCTCCGCAGGATATTTGTTGCCAGTTAGGTAAATTAACTAGTTCAACAGTTGCATTTTTATTTAACTTAACAGATTCTATTCTAGCATGTGTTTCATCAATTTTTGTTATTTTTATGTCAAACCAATCAATAGCTCCATCATAAGGGCCTGCGTATGCTGATGTACCTGGGAAACTTCCTTCCCAAGTGGTTAGTGCATTTGTTCCACCACCTCCACCTCCATTATATGAAGAGTTAACATCAGCTAAAAGAATTATGCCTGTGTATCTTATGTTGTCGTGCCTGAATTCGAATGATAATTCCCATTTTTCAATATTTGGAAATCCTCCATTTATGATAAATCCTTTTCCAACACTTTCTCCGTTTGCTTCATTATACGAATGACAGTATTTTGCTCCTGTTGTCCCGTCTAAAGCCGGTTTGAATAAGTAATCTTCAATAATGTAAGTTCCGTGTAGATTCATGTATTCAGCGGTTATTGTTGCATCTCCAATTCCTTGTGAATTATATGTGTATGTTGCTTTACCCTCATTATCTGTGTTAACTGTGGTTAAAATTGTGTTTCCTTGTTTAAATGTGATTGGTTTGTTAACATTGTCTGATGTGAACAATGTGGCGGTTAAAGTACAGTATTCTTCTCCATTACTTATGTTAGGGTAGTATAATATTTGTTTGCCTGCTGTTTTAGTAAGTGTTAGACTTCCTTCCAGTACACTAAAATTGATATGTGCATCACTTGAAGTATAATAGTTATCTTCATAATGTATGTTTAAACTATATTGACCTACATTTAGTCCAGTTAGTGTTGTTGAGAATGAACCATCATTACCTGTAGTGATAGATGCCAAGACCTCATTATTGTTCCTCAAGCTTATGTTTTGATGGATTAATGGTTCTCCATCATCACTAGTTAAAACACCGCTAACATTTACCACATCTCCAGAATAATATATTTGATTATTTGCTGGAGAATTAATATTTAAAACACTTGTTTCTTTATTTATATCTCGTGTTATTTCACTTGAAACTGAATTTTCATAGTTATCATTTCCATCAAAAACTAATTGGAAACTATGTGTACCTAAGTTTACTGGGGTTTGAGTAAAAGTCACTACTCCCTCAGTATTAGTGATTTGTGTATCAACAACAGTATCTCCGACCTTTAACTTAATATTAACATTACTTATAGGGGTGTTTTCTTCATTATGTAATGTTCCAGTAATATTAAACTCATCACTATAAACTAATGATAATGGCACATTAATACTAAGTACAGTATTGGCTTTTGTTTTCACTGGCAGTACATTAAAAACTTGAGAAGTTACTAATCCTACTGTTTCTTCACTTTCAGATATTATGCTTTGATATCCTATGAAATCAGAAAAAGATTTTGGGGAAACTATATTCCCCAATCCTCTTATCTTTTTAACATCGACAATTAACTTATCCACTTATAATTCCTCCCGCACGTGCATTCTTTTTATTTAATTTGATTTTTTCTTTTAAATCCAAATCTTGGAAGTGTTTCTCTTTAACCAGTAACTTGATTAATTTTATTAACCAATTTTGATTTTCAGGTGCTTCATTGATTAATCTAGCCACTTCTGCAGCAGAAACTCCTTCTGGTAAATCAATGAATTTATGAATATGTTCAACAGTTACTTTACCGTTGATTTCCACATCATCATCACTAGAATTGTTATCCACTACAAGAGTAGAATCATTTTTAGATTTAATAGCATCAATAAATTCACCAAAGCTTAATCCTCTTGGAGCAGGTCCAGCATGACTAGCAGCAGGAGTCCAATTTCTTTGATTCATCCAACCGGTAGTATCCATTTTATGCCCTGCAACATTAGCCCAGAAATGTCCGGTCTTACCCCAATGCCCATGAACTTTACTGGCCGGTAAGCCCATACTATGAGCCATTGCAATTAATGCATCACTTGAATCACTACAATTCATACCCCCACCAGCAAATGCTCTTTGCCATGAACCATACTTATTACTATCGTAATAAAATTCATAATGACATTGACTAAATACATCTTCTGCAATTCGTTTAAATGTACTAAAGTCAATTTTTGGAGTTCCATTTTCAAAATCACCAACTTTAAATCCTATGCTTGTTGCATATTTACCAATGATTTTAGGACCTTTCATTCTCCATTTATCAGATAATGATTTGATTTTTTGGGTGTGTTTTCCAACACCATCAGACCAGCCAGCACCTTTATTGGATGGATCTTCCAATCCAATTGGTATTTTAATACTACCCGCTCTGATGAGATCTGCTACATTGAACCTATTATTATTTCCAGTGACATATCCTCCAATATTATCCATTGAAATAAAAGGATTAGTGCGGATTTCACTTAATGTCATGGTTTGTGGCATTTGGTATTTTCTTAATGCATTTGTAATACTTTTGAATCCATTTGTTCCACTACGTTTCACAGTTGAAACTTTTCCACTTGGACTTGAAGGTCCAGCACCAAAACCCCCAGGATTTTGAAGTTTACGATAGAATGATCCAATTTTACTACCTAACTGATCAAAGTGCTGACTTGATCGAGTTTTGATTTTACCTGCAAAACTAATAACATCATTACTCATTCCTTTCCATGAAGATATCATTTTAGCATTAGCTTGTTTTGTTTTAGTCACCATACTGTTTAATTGAGTTGTAGTGTTATTTTTAGCAGAAACGAATCCTTGTTTGTTTTTAGTAACAATATTATTCATGTTAGTTTTAACATTATTAGTCATTTGTTGCATTTTATTTCCAACAGTAGCAGCAATATTGCTCATTTGAGCAGTGTCATTTGCTTTAATATTATTAAATGCTATTTTGTCTTGTGAAACCATACTTTGAAGACTGTTTCCAGTTAATTTAGCAAGATTTCCATATTGATTGATAACATCTTGGTTTGCTGAGTTTAATTGACTAGTATCAATTCCAACATTCATTGTTGGAGTGTCTAACTCTTGGACAAGACTAGTATCTGCTTCAAGTGTTGGGTTTCCAAATTCATTAACTAATGTTTCACCAAATTCTTTAGCCATCTCTCCGGCAGGTTTCATTTGGTCTGAAACACGACCTAACATATCTTTAAATTCTGAGACAACTTTAGTTTGAATAATCCCTGGGCTATGAATACCCATTGAATTAAGTAAACCTTTTACAATATTTTTACCTATTTCTTTTGCTTTTTGTACAAGTTGGCCTCCAGCACTCATTATCCTAGAACCTATATTTAGAAATTCAGTATATATTTTTCCAGGTAATTGTTTAACATGATTTACTACTCCAGACACCATACGAGAAGCCGCACTTACACCACCACTTACCCAACTTGCACCTGCACTAATAATTCTACTCACAATACTCAAAAGTATATGTCCAACTCTTCCAGGTAAACTAGATATTCTATTGATGATTGCATTTACAAATCCCCTAGCAGCATTTAATGCACGGGATACTAAACTTTTTGCAAATAATCCCACATGAGTAATTATGACATTCAATACTGAGAAGAACATTGATTTGATAACTGCCCAAATTTGCCCCAACATTGTTTGTAAAGTGATTTGACCACTTAAAAATTGGCTGAAAATAGTGATTATTATTTGTAAATGATTCCAAACAGTCATGAATATTGTGATTATTGTTTGCCATGCAAACTGGAAGGTACCTAATAAAAATTCTCCAATTAATGTGAGTATATCTAAAACAGGTTGAATAGCAGTTAAAACACTAGGAATAATTCCACTTAACAATGAAACAATAGCATTCCAAACTGTACCAAATATTTCTAATACTTTTCCTAACGCTGGAACAATACCTGGACTACAACCAAGAAGAACACATATTATAGGTTTCAATGCATTATAAATACCTTGACCTATAGGCAATGCAAAATTATACAACATTTGCAAAGCAGTTATAGCAGAACGAATAGGACCTGTCAGTAACTTAAAACTAAATCCTATTGCATCAATAATAGCTCTTGTACCATCAACTTTACCTTTAGCAGACTCCGGAAACATTTGATCCCAAATTCCACGCAACCAATCCACTACTGGTTTTAAAGAATCATTTAACCATTTCCAAGCAGCACCTATAGCATGAATTGTTGCTTGAACATCAGGATGATGAATAAAAGCATCCCACAATCTGCCGACATTATTTTTAATAGCATCCAACATTGAACCAACATCAGACCACCAACCAAATGCTTTACCAACTTCATAAATGGCATACACCAATATTCCAATCACGGCAACAACCGCCAATATTGGAGCTACAAATGCTACTACTGCAGAAACTGCAGACCATGTGACAGTTGCAAGGAAACCTAATGTGGTTGCCAATCCCATGTTAGTAATCATCCATGCTAGACTAGAAGCTTCAGCTGCAATAAAAGATATGGCTGAACCTGCAACACCTGGTATTAAGTTAAATTTTATTGCTAATGCTAATGCACCTACTGCTAATGCCACACCCGTAATTAATAGTGCGGCTCTTTGCCAGTCAGGCATATTATTCCAAGCATCTTGCATTGATTTGATGAATCCTTTGGCCTTTGTAACGACATCATAAATTGCATTGGAAATTAGAATTAAATAAGGAGTTATTGGAACTAATACTGCTGATAATAATTGACCTCCACTAACACTTAGGACTGCATAAGCATCATCTAAAGTTTTAACTTGTTTTGCAGTTTCTTCAAACCCCATGGTTTTTAATGTTTTATTCATAGCTTCAAGAAGACCAGTTTTATTTTTAAGATCCCCATCCCACCCATTATCCATGAGTTTTTGTTGATCAATACCAAGTTCCAACATTCTTTTGAATTGCCCATCCATTGCATCAGAAACAGCCAATATTGCATCTTCTTGAGTACGACCTTCTTTAACAAAAGCTGAACTCATAACTGCAGTTGTCCTAGATAAATCTATCATTGCTTCTTTAGGAATATTAAATTTCACACCCATTTCTAATGCACTAGCACCTACTGCATCCATATCAACTTTACGGAACTCACTTTGTAACTTTCCAAGACCACTTCTGAAATCTTCAACTTCAGAACCAGACATTTTAATTCTTTTACCAAAAGCTTCAATGTTTGATTGAGCATTGATGTTTGCTCTAGCTGATTGAGCAAAACTATTAACAAGATCATATCCTATCATTCCTGCAGTCATTGATGCTGCAGTTCTAAGAAATCCTAAACCCCCACCAGCACCTCTTGCTGATGTGTTGAATTGATTTAGTTTTGCTCTTGCTTGACTAATACTATTACCCAATCCTGCTAGTTTACCTTTTGCACTTGCAGTTGCACTAGTAAAAGCTTGAGTGATCCTATTTTTTGCAGTTGAACTGAAGTTAACTATTTTATTTCTTAAATTATTAAAACTGGAACCAGTTCCCACTACTGTTCCTTTGACTTCTATGAATGATGAACCCATTTTAGAACTAACAATACCTGCTTTTGTGCTTAATTGTTGTAATGGGATTAATGCTCTTTGTTCACTATTACTTACTTCAGAAAATGTTTTTGTGCTTGATGAACCAAATGATGATACAGAATTTTTTAAACTATCAAATTTACTTCTGACACCATCAGAAACTCCTTTGATTCTATCCATTGCTTTAGAAGCAGTATTTGAAACATTTGTAATTTTACCAATACTATTAACTGCATTTCCTACTTTTTGTTTGATTTTATCAAATGCTGATGATCCACTTTTTCGTAGACTGTCAAATCGGGTTTTTGCAGATTTCACGAATTTTTCCATTCGTGACATAGTTTGTTGTGCAGTACGTGAAGCTTGATTAATCCCCTCCATACCTTGTTCACCTGACAACCCCATATCTTTTATTGCTTTTTCTGCTTGTTTTGCAGCTTTACTTATTGTTTCTTCTGCTTCTATTATTACCTTGATTACTTGTTTAGATACCATCAATTATTCACCTCCATATAATATTTTTATTGAATAAAAAAAAGGAGATGAATAAAAATAAAAGTTTTAATTTTAATCTTTTACTTCATTCATCTCCTTGTATAGATTCATTCGACCTTTACTAATTAATAATGCTTGAGTTGGAGTTAAATCACTTTGCTTTTCTGCCAAGTGATACCCACAATAATCAAGCCAGATGATTTTTGTACCTTCAGCTGTTCTCAGGAAAGTCTTCAATTTCAGTTTCTAAATCCTCATCATTAGCACCTGAAATTTCTTCAATTTTTTCATAAATTTCAATGATTTCATTTTTATGCAATTTTTTGATTTGTTCAAGTGTCCATTTTTCAGGGTTACCTGGATTATCAGTACTTAATTTTATTGCTTCATACATTGCTTTTTTAGTAGCTTTACTTGAAGCATTGATATTGAATTTTGCTTTTGATTCCATTTCCCCTTTTACTCTTCTTTTCTTTTTTGTGAATGTTTTTTCATTGATAGTGTAATCTCCCAAATCTTTTTGTTTGATTTCATCAATTCTATCCCATTCTCCACTTGTCAAAGCTCTTAAGCAAATCTCCCCATCAAGAGAGTTAATGTAATATTCGTGATGATCTTCTTTTCCATTTAATATTTCAGATATTGATAATACCATAATTAATTCTCCTTTTTTTTCTAGTCTAATGTAAATTCAAATGAGGTGTTTGTTTCAGAAACAATAATATCATTTAAATTATTACTTTCTACACTTACATGGTAGGTGCCTTCAAGAATATTTTTTATAGTACATCCTCCAGCAGAACCTGTTGTTCCAGTGTAAGTATTTACTCCATCAGTTAATGTAACTGTTTTAGAAGCTACATCTGTTCCATTTAATTTTATTGAAATTTCAGGAATTACCTTAGGCTCAGGGAGAATGTGCAACTCCTAATTCAGTTTGATTGTTTTTGAGTAATACATACATATCAGTTTGAACTTTAGTAGTTTCATCAGCAAGAGTTATTTCGTTTGATCCTAATGTTTCCATACTAATAGTAGCATCAATACTGTCTGCACCACTCATATCATATTCAACAGCTAATGTACACATTGGGAATACTATTCTCATTAATAAATCAGGATATTCACACATTCTCACATTTATTGCAAATGGAATTTCAAGAATAGTACATCTTGAAGGTTCATATGCTCCACTGTCACCTACAGTTAATTCACCAATTTTACCATATTCTGCTGCAATAATAGATTCAATTGTATCTTCAGTTAAACCAATGGTTACACTTGGGGTATTCTCTCTTTTTTGTGCTAAAGCTAAAGCTTGTGGTCCTCTTGAACCAAAACCCACTATGTTATCTACTGCAAGATTGTTTTTACCTTCAAAAGATAAATTGGTTCCAATACCTGTCATTGGTTTATTATTTAATTCTAAGCTTATGTCATAGAACATTAAGAATAAATCATTGATAAGGTCTTTTGGTTTGGTGAATGTTTCACTATTTTTACCAATTATTCCTGCATGTTCTGTTTTATAAATCCAATTTACTTCCACACTCATTGATTCATCAGATACTTCGAATTTTAAACCATCACAAAGTAGACCAAATATGTATTTTTTCAATTGATCTGCAACATATACTGCTCTGAACGATTGAAGTTTTTTATTTTCCCCGCCCCAGAATTCATGTGTATGTACATCTCCAGAACCTGCAGTGTATTTATAATTATCAAGATAAGCTCTGAAATATAATGCGAATCTTTGTAAATCTGCATCTGCTTTTGTAGTTCCTGTTGGTTTGATGATTCCTGCACGTGACTGTTTGTTCATTCTACTTGAACCTGATTTTGTAACTGGTTTGTCATTTAATTTGAAGTCTGCAGAGTCTGCTTCACTCCACCAATCCAATTTGGATTCATTGAAATTAGTAGTGTTTAAAACTTCGCCGTATGTGGTTTCTTGACATAATCCAAATCCTCTATCTACCATTTTTTAATCACCCTTTTTTAATTAGTTATTATTGATTTTCATTGACAACATATTTTCCAATCAACATAATAAATGAAATTAATTCTTAGCTTTGTAATTGGTACTTTTTCTCCAAGGTCATCATCTTGTATGAATCCCACTGGAGCTAATAATTCAAATACTGGCCTTAAACCTTGAATCATCGTATTATCTTCTTTAAGTACCCTAATATGATTTTTAGCAATGCATGCTGCTATTCTAGTTGCTAAGTTTTTTCCTTTTATTTCTGATTGCTCTATGTCCTCTTCGTCATATACTATGCAATAAAATTCGAAAGGAGTTTGTAGCTCCATTTTACTTGAAAGTGTTCCTTTTCCACTTGCTATTGTTGTTTCTTGTTCGAATAACCATATACATGGTTCTTCGATTTCATCATCCGAACGATAACTAGGAATGAACATTTCAACATCAGATAAAATTCCTGTTGGAGTTAATTCTTTGGTGATGCATTGTTTCACCATTCTAGTTACTGCTTCAGGACCTTTAATAATATTCAACATCTAATACTCCACCATTTCTTTTTTTTTATTCTAATGTTCCATTCTTAGCAATTACAACTGCACTTTCAATAGATTGAATAACTTCAATCATGCTCCTTTCAACAAATTTTTTAGGTTTTTGACCTTTAACATGTTTAAGAAACCATTCCCTACCTCTCCAAGTAAAATGTAATACTTTTGCTTTTTTAGGCTGTATCACTGCATGTCTTGCACCATATACTCCAGTACCATCATTAACAAATGGTAAATAAAAAGCATCATTGGTTACTTCATGCTTGTCTTCAGATTTAATAATTTTATAATTATTTGCTCCATGACTTGTTTGTCTTGGAGTGTTTTTTTCAAAAAGTGTTTTTGTATTTTTACTTAGTTGATCTAATAACTTCTTTTTAAATTCAACTGCATTTTCTGTAAGATGAATGTTAGATTCAACTTTGATATGGATTGTAACCATGTATATTCACCTTTATATTTTGAATACTTTTACTTTGGATGATTTCTTAAAAGGTTTGAGGTCTTGTTTTAAGTCATTTGTGAATATTTCACTTGAGTAAATTTTAGTGGTGTAATCATTGACTTTTTTGATTGGGGATTCCCCACGTGAAATATGAAATGCGATCATGTTAGATACTAATCTACTGCATATATTTTTCACTGCTAAAGGAGTGTTTTCTTCCCATTTTCTGTTACAATATGAATTGATTAATCCTTCACTTTGTGAAATCCAATCTTTGATTAATTTCTCAAATTCTTGTTCATTATCTTTGAATCCTAAGCTTTTTGCTTTGATTCCTGATAGGTTTTTCACATCATCAACTGTACAATACAAGACCCTGATCCCCCTTTCTCATTTTATTCTTTTGTTAAAGTTATTGCAAGTGTAGTGTTTTCTTCACTTACTGTAATGTTTCCAGTGTAAACAGCATAACCTGTTTTGGAAGCCATTACACTATAACTTCCTTCTGGAACATTACTTATTGTGCATCCTCCAGCACTTCCTGTTTTACCAGTAAATTGATTTCCATCTGTATCTTCCAATACAACATCAACATTACTTACTGGATTTGTTCCCTCCATTACAGATACTGAAATGTTACGGGTAACTGCTGGTGTTGGAGGAATTATGCTTCCTTTAACCAAGCAAGACTAGTAGCATCTTTGAATGCAAAGTTGATATCTGCATACATTGTGGAAGCAATATCGTAAGTGTTACTTCTTAACATGAATTGGGATTCTACCATTATGTTATCAGGATCTGCTAACCATTGAATGTTTTCTTTGTGAGTTAAGATGACTGGTTTTTTAGTGAACCCATTACGTAAAGTACTGAATTGTGGTATTCCTACAATTGGAATATCTTCAATTATTAAGTCACCGTCTTTAGTGATTATTGCTTCTCTACCGTATTTATCTTGATTATCAGCTATGAACCTGTATAATGCTCTTCTTAATACTGGTGGTACGAAACAAGCCATTCCACCATCGACTTTGTATTTGTCTGGGAATAAATCAAACATTCTACGGAGTTCTTTTAATGGGTTGGAATCAGTTGCAGTTAAATCAATTTCTTCAACACTGATTTCTGATTTGGTTTTTACTTTTTTAACAATACCATCAATGACTTTATAACCAGATGATGCAGTAGAGTCAGTAGAATTTTTATCTCCATAAAGTAGGATTCTTTCTAATGCTAAACCATTGGCTTCTGCAAAAGTATTAGTTAAAGTGTTCATGAAGTTTTTACCTTCAATACTGTCATATAATGTAGTACGATGTAATCCAGTTAATGCTCTTAATTCTTCTGCATCGAAACTTGCATCAGTAAAGCTTGGGTGTTGAGCATTTGATAATGTTTGTGGAGTTCCATTGATTCTTCCTGCTTCCAATTCAATGTCAAAACTCATCATGTCTAATTGTCTTTTGTGATTGTGACTTGTAATGAGTTTTGTTTTTTCAAGAAAAGTTGCCTTGTTACTTAATGCTTGGATGTATTTGTCAGATTTTTCTGCTTGTAATACACCATTATTTAATTTTCCACTTCCTTGACCAATATCTACGAATTTAGTAACGAAACCCTCTCCATTTAGGATACGGTCACGGATTGTGTTTTCAACTAGTGCTATTGACATTATTTATACCTCTATAAAAAAATTGTAAAATTGTTTATTTGATATTCATATAAAAACTTAATTTTTTTTTACCAGGTCATACCATTACTATTCCTACCTGTTCTTTTCATGAAAGAATCATTGGTGGTGGAAACTGTACTGTTATCTGGGTCTAATTCTTGTGATTTAGCAACAACTGAAGCAGTATCTAAAACAGCATCATTAGGTTTAGGTGGTTCAGAATTATTTGCTTCAGATTCATTATCATTTTTACCTACTGCACCTGGTGCAGGAGTACTATCATTATCTTCAGGTGGGTTTGGATCTTCTTCTTTTTCAAGTTTAACTACTCTAGTATCGATGGAGTCAATTTTTTTATCCATTGCATCTAATTTTTCCATGATTTTAGCAGCACTACCTTCATCATCATTTGGTTTTGGTGGTTCAGTAGTGGGTTCTGTTGATTTAAGAATAGATCTTCCTAAAAGTTTTTCCAAGAAACTTTCACTAACAGAAACTCTAGCTTCTTCAGTTGTACTGTCATTTGTTGTTGATTCAACCATGATTTCACTTCCAGTTATATCAATTGATTTTTTCACATACTCATCATCATCGTCATACACTTCGAAATGGCATAGTGGATGTGAAGGTTCATCAACAATACTAATACTTGAAGGAGTCCATTCCCCTATGTCTTTAAACTTTAATCTAGCCATAATTTAATGTAACCCCCTGTCCATTTCTTGAACAGATTTTGTAGGTGCGGATAATATACTAAAACCAGTATACTTACCATCACGAATAGCCTGTTGTATATCTTCTTTTAACACATCAACACTTGCAAATAATGTTCCTTTAGGTAATGTATTACTCATCCACTCAACTGTTGAATCAGTAATATACAATTCTAAAAGTTTACCGACATTCATTAAGCTGTGTTGAACATCCATTAATACACCATTACGTGCAATAACGAGTAATGCTTTTCTAATTGTTTCTTCATCAAGCACATCCCCAGCTTTATCAGGTATTTCTGGTACTAGCACCGGACCTTTAACAATCATATATATTTTGCCCCCATTGTATTTTGAGGTTTAAATTTTTTATTTAAAAGATAGAAATTGATGAAGAAGTAAATAAACAAAAAAAATAATAATATTATTATACTTCCTCTTCAATACTTAAAGGTGGAAAAATAGAAAAAATAATAAAAGATATACATTACATCCATAAATTAAAATAATAAAATAGTAGTAGAGATGGGATTTGAACCCATGAAAAAACTAATTCAATAAATCCTAAGTCTATCTCCTTTGACCACTTGGATACTCTACTAAAAAAACATTAGAAAAAAATAGTTGATTTTTTTTTTTTAGAAAAGCAACTCCAAATTATAAACAGGGATTGCTGATAATACCTCATCAGAAAAAATATTCTCTGGATTAACTACCCCATACTTTTCAGGACAATCATAATGATGGCAATCTTGCCTATATAAATTTCTGATGAAATCCGGATCATTTTTTAATAATTCATCATATATGAATTCTAGTTTTTCTTCTTTTGTTGCAGTGTATGTTCCTGGTTCCAGGAATAATTCAATGACTCTTTTTTCATATTCTTCATATGTCATAGGATATTTTTTTTCATTCATTGTTTCATCCCCTCATCCCTTATTCTTTCGGCATGATCATAATCTTTACCTTTATATTCCTCAATACTTATAAATTCATCAGCATCTAAATATTTACTTTGTTTACCCGTGTATTCAAAGAAAATAATATGTTCTGTTTTATATGTTTCAGGGTTTGTTTTGTGTCCTTTTTTCCAACTATCTGGGTAAAATTCATATACTCCTTCACACCAGCTGCGTGGTTCAAAACCACAGTGCCTATAAACTCCATAATTACCAGAGTAACTATCAAATTTGGTTCCACCATTCTTTATAGTGAATTCTAATAATGCTCTTATGGAATCTTTTTTACCATTTGTATTTGTACATACACTTATGATATCACCATCGGGTTTTACTGCTGCTGTACTTCCATTTTTGGTGACATACATTTTACATCCTGATTTAATATAGTCTTCAGGAGTGTAAGTTAAATCAACTCTCCATGCTTTATGTTTAGGTTGTGATTTATATGCATCATCTAAATATTTTTTAAACTCATAAGCATCATTGATTTCTTTAACATTGATGGTATGTTTACCATCTTTAGTTGTATGTTTGGTGTACTTTTTATTTAATAGTTTGTTTTTGAAATTGTTACCAATACTTTTAATCTTTGATTTGGTATTTTTTTGTTGTTTACCTTTATGATTATAATTTTTAGTATTGGCTTTTGGTGTTTTGATTTTTGAGGTGATTTTCTTAGTGATCTGTTTAATCTTGGAAGTTACTTTTTCAGTAGTGTTTGATATACGTGTTTTAAATGTTTCTAGTGGTTTTGTTAGTATGTTTTCTTTATTTGCATTATTTGTTGGTTTATTTTGTGGAGATAAATAAGAAGTATTGGGAATATTATAGGTGTTTGGTGTTTTACCTAATCCTTCTGGTCTTCGGTTAGTGTATCTTAACCAACATTTACAGTTAGCTACATTTTCTGCTCCACTATGTAAGTCCCCAGGATACATTGATTGTGCATGATATGATCCGTAAATATCAAAGTAATCTTCAATAGGTACTGGTGCTATAAGTTTAGCTCTGTGCCATGCACGGGTTTTACCTTTGCTTCTACCATTCATCCAAACTTTATAATTATAACCTTCATTTAATGCATTGATAAAACTAATGTTGGATTCATTGGTGTGTATACTATCTCTTATGATATTCTTGATTCTTGCTTTGGCAGTATCTTGATATTTCTCTTGTAGAACATTTCTTGTTTGGGCTTCACTTAAACCATTATGTACTCCACTACGGAGTTCAGATTCTATTTTTGCCTGTAATTTAATAGCTTCAGTGTTGATACGATTGGTTAATATTTCACTGTATCTTTTAGAATTTAATTCCACAGCATGAGTAACATACTTATCATTTTGATGATGTATACGCTTACGCTCATTTTCCAAGGTAGAGGTCATTAATTTTTCTATATTAGAATCTATGTTCTTGACAGTATTACCATTTCCATACATTACCTCATCGATAATGGAATTAATAATCTTATCCTGCAAGGAATGTGCATTATGTATTGCTTTGTTCTGATTCTTGTACTTGTAGGTTAGGTGAATATTGTCTTTGATTACATATAGTTCATGTAATCTTTTAAGTTTCATTGCATATTCTAACCTTTGCTGATAAGTATACATCCGCCAATACACACCCCATTAATGGTTTAATCATATTTTTCCAAATAAGACTTACCCATATCTTTATCTAAATCATTAATCATACTATTCAATTTACCTTCAGCATCAATGGGATCATCACCATACAACACACTATCCAATGACTGATTATTCATAAACCTAGCATTATAATATTCATCACTTTCATCCATGTGCAATTCAAATGACTCACCAAAACGGTTAATAAACTCACCTAATTTCATCGCACCATTCTGCAATAATTTTATACCTCTGCCCAATACTTTATCTTCCTCATCAAAGTTACAAGGAAGATATTCTATTTTATGATCATTAGTAGTGAACTCATATTTGATGATGGTTTTGTTAATGTAGTTTGCCATTCTTTTTTGAATATTACCCACAGTACTTTTGGAATAATTTTTGAGTAACATTTCAGTCCTGTTACTTGCAATACCAGATGATTTGCTTTCACCTAATCTTTCACGTGGCACACGATGAATACGATAAATACGATCTGCCACGGAATCAGCTAATGCAAGAAAACTACCTTCTTTTTTCTCCTCACCTATTTTATGCACATTAACATTGATTGGTGCATCACCATCACTTGGAACACACATTACCAATGCAGTTCCAGGTTCATTAGTAACAGTACTGAATTCTTTTTCCAAATCCCTTTCAAAATCATCCATACTGTAATCTTCTTTTTCCTCAATACTTCCTGTAACTGTAATCACATAATTCGGAATTCCTTTAGCTTTGAAGTGTCCTTGTTGATATTCAATTATTGCATTGTCCGTTAGAATAGCATCTAATTCACTTAAGTATCCGGGTTTACCATACACTTTACTTTCATTGCTTTTACCATTAAACCATAATAACTCATTTGCAATCGTATCAGGAGTAATATCATATTCAAAGACTCCAGTGTTTTTATTTAGTCTTTGAGTATTGCTTGGGTCATATAGTTTGAAGTATGATTTTTGATTACCTATTTTTTGAACAACACGTTTTTTATCACGGCACATACGAAGATACAATGAAGGAATCTGATTCACACTTTTAAATGCTGGACCTTCACGTAAAATTTCCAATCCTGCAAAACCATATGTTTCAATGTCATTTAAGAAGGAATCGCATTCCTCATCAAATTGGAAATCATTCAAGAATTCTTCAAGTTCAACTGGTATTTCCATTCCTTCTTTACTGATAATTTTTTTCCCACTGTAAATTGCATCTTCACATTTGACAGTAATGCAAATATCATGCAATCCAGATATATCTCTGAGTTTCTCTAATTGGAATGGATTGAAAGGTGGATCTATAGCCTCATCACCATAGTTCATATCTTCTGTACTTAACTCTTGACTTTTCACATCATATTCATTAAGTACACTTTTAATTACAGCATCTTTTAAGAATGTGTTTGTTACAATTTTAACCATAAATATCATCATCTCTTTTTACGTTTTCTTAATTTGAATCCTTTTTTACGAGGACCTAATATGCCTCCACGCCACATGTCTGGACAATGGTCATCAACTTTTAATGGTTTATCCTCACCCCGTTGTTGAGCTTTTGTATCCCAACAATAAGATTGAGCTTGAGTAATACTATTTTTACAACTTGAATTAATGAAAAAACGATTTGTAGCAAATAAATTTTGAATAGTAGTAATATCTTCAAAAGTATCTGGAGCATAAGTTTTTACTTTCATTCGTATTCTTTTATCTTTTTTAGCAGCTGCTTTTAGACTGGCCGCATCATGAGGTAGGAAAATAGTATTGTTTTTATTAAGATGGTGTTTGTCTTGGAGTTTAACTAAATCATCTACTCTATTAGTGTCTGATTGAGTTACTCCTTTGATTTCAGCATCATAATAAGTTTCATCCATTAAATAGTAAGTATTACCATCAACTAAATCTTTTTTATAACCTATCACTCCAAACGTAGTGACTGTTGATACTCCATAATCACATGTAATATTCATATCATCTACTTCAACAGGAGTATTATACACATGCACATCCTCATCGAACATGT
Organism: Methanobrevibacter sp. V74; assembly: GCF_963082495.1. Taxonomy (NCBI): domain Archaea; kingdom Methanobacteriati; phylum Methanobacteriota; class Methanobacteria; order Methanobacteriales; family Methanobacteriaceae; genus Methanobrevibacter; species Methanobrevibacter sp. V74. The sequence continues at coordinate 214,341 of NZ_CAUJAN010000002.1, read as the reverse complement.
CATATATTGCTCCTTCAGCAATTACCCATTGACCTAGAATATTCCTTTTGTAAAACAAAGGATTTTTCTTATTTACTCTTATTAATTCATCAACATATTGTTTTGGAAGATTAGGATTATCCTCAAGAAGAAATTTCCATACTTTAACAGTACCTGATTTGAGTAATTCTTTATTGTTAATGTAATCTGTGTAGAGAAAATGGTATGGGCTTGATGGATTCATGTTAAGAAACATTTTTGCTCCAGGTAAACTACATCTACTTATTGCCATTTCAATTGTTGATTTTGGGTTACGTGTTACCTCATCTCCATACCATCCTCCAACTGTCATTCCCGCAACAACATCAGTAGCTCCTTCATCATTAAAACCCATGAGGTAAATTGTTTTATCTTCAACCTCTAAGATATTTTCATACCTATCATGATGATACCAAATATCCTCAGTATTTAACATTTTAAAAAAATTAGTCAATACATTTCTTTTTAATGTAGTGATAGTTTTACCACTCATTAAAAATTCATCATGAGGACTTTCACATAAAAATTTTAACCATCTGGCACTACAAGTTACTGTTTTACTAGATCTAACTGCACCTTCAACAATGTTAATCCATGCATTACTATTATTGAAAAAGTCTTTACTTTTGGGACTTGTTTCCCCCCAGTTCCAATATTGTTTATTATTTGAAAGCATCAGCCAACCTTTTTAAGCCGTTATGTTCAACTACAGATTTATTATTATCCGTAGACATTCCCATAATTAATCGTAATTCTTTCATTAGAATAGCTTTATTCACACTATTACGCTTTAAAGCTAAAATCTTCTTATCATCAACAACATCAGAATATTTTATAGATTTTCTTTCTTGATCCAAATCATCAATTTGTTCTAAAATAGTTCTAACTTGATTACCAAAAGCATCATCAACAAGAACCTTATTCTGATTTCTGATTCTTTCAACATTTTTCATGTCAAAAGCATCTGCTCGTTCTTTCCAATGCCATCTTTTAGACCATTCATCAACAGTCCATTTTTTAGGTGGTTTAGAAGCGGTTTCAGAGGTGTTTTTTTCAGCCCATTTTAAAAATTTGGGTAATGTCCGAGGTTTGGGTGAGTATAAATATTGGGTGAACACTTCAAATGCTCTGGTGGTTTCTTTACCTTTTTCATCTGTTTGTCTTTCTTCCCAAATTTCACTCATAGTAACCTTCCTGCTAGTGTTTTTTTTTAATTCAGATTATTTTGATTAGTTCTGTTATTAGGAATACGAATATTCCTCCGAAAAGAGTTATTAGAATGCCGATTAACCATTTTAGAATGTTAAATGTTGTATTTAATTGTGCTATTTCTATTGCTAGTTTGTCTTGAGTAGCATCTAACTTTTTTAGAGTGTCTTCTAAATTGTCAGTTTGGTTGAGTACTACTTCTACTTTTTCTTCATTACTTGTTAAGCGTTTTTCTATGTTTATGAATGTTTCTTCACGCACACAATCATGGTTATCTAGAGTCATAATGCTTAACTCCTAAAAATTTTGTTTATAATATTTATTCTATTTCTTCGGTTTCATCTGCTTCTTTTTGTTTGTTGATTGTGATATTGGCGTCTTTACTGAGGTATCCTACTAGTCCGGATACTATTGCCAGTGCTATTTGTTCGTAATTGTTTAACATTGCACAGATTGCACCTATTATTAGTCCTGTTATGAGTATTGTTTTGTTGTCGAATTCCATTGTATTATTCACCTTTTTTCTTTTTTTTGTTGTTTTGAACAGTTTTTTAAATATTTTATTAAACACGATTTTCTAAATCCTCGTGTTTTTTAAAATAAGATTGAATGAAATAATATATTTTAATGTTTTTTATTGAACGATTATAAATATTAAAAAATGGTAGGTAAGAAATAATTGAATGAGTGATAATAAAAAATTGATTTTAAAAAGAATTTTACCTACACATCTTAATATAAATCCAAAGAAGGAGAATATCTCTTAAAATAACACATCAACAATTTTTTTTATATGAACCGGATTTTTATGTGTTTTCCCTTTTTTTTTTATACTAAAATTTAATATTCATATCTGAACTTCTATATTTTTTAAAAGGAGGAAAAAAAATGGCGGAGACAATAAAAGAAAAAATGTTTTTTTCCCAAAATAATAAATTTCACAATCCAGAATATATTCCCTTTTTTTTTACAAACAATTAATTTCATATATTACTAATCCACATTTTTTACAATAGATTAATGCATGATGAGTATCATAGAGTATTTCCTTGTTTTCACCACATTCCCGGCATCGCAAACCAGGAACATGCTTATGCTGATACTCATAACTCATCATTAAAATACACAATCCTCATCTCATAATATGAAAAAAATATATAAATGTATTATAAAAAAGTATATATCCCTCCCTCTTCAATATTAAAAGGTGGAAAAATAGAAAATTTTTTTTTTTAGAATGTTGATAAAATTATCATAAAATTATATTCAAGACCAAATTTATCCATAACATTCTTTTAAATAAAATTCAATACTACATACATTATATTATACCGGCTTTTCTTTTAGCATATTTGACTCTTTTTAGTTCATCTACCCAGTCACCTATTTCTTCTGGGAAATGTATTGTTCCCAATTTACGGGTTTCATTACTTACAAGCTCACCACTATTAATAAGTTTCCTTCTTTTTCGTTGGTATTTGGCTTTGTTGTCTTGAGTAGATTTACATGCACATTCTATGCTGCAGTACATTTTTTTGTTTTCGAATTTTATGAATGTTTTGCCACAATACTTGCAGGTATATGTGGCAAAGCAGGTTTGAATTGATCCATCACTGCATTCATAACTTTTTTTAAGTAACATTCACTACTAAATATTTTTTAGGGGAAGTTCATCTATATTTACATAGTAAGAAGTCATCTATATGTTCTAATATATATTCTATTGCTACATTCTTAAATACTTTTAAATTAATTTTAACCTCTGTTTCCTTCTCATAAAAATAATGACCTCTTGAATTATACTCTGTTTCTTCAATTAAAATATGAATATAATCTTCCACAAGAAACATATTCAACTCATCAAATTTATGTATACTTTCACGACACGCAATAAAAATCTCACGAGTAATAGATTTTCTAACATCATGCTTCCCCACAAAATCACAATCAACAAACTTCATATTCACCCCTCTTCAAAGCAGGGACAATTATGAGAATAAGAACATACCATTTCAGGGGCTCCATTCTCAACAGTTGCATTCCCATGCTCACAACACATCTCATTCTACCACCAAACTGTACTTACCCTCTTCAATATCATATAACAATTGGTCTAAATCATCACATCTCTTCATTGCTGAAGCAATTTCTTCATTTTCTAAATCAAATCGTATTCTTTGAACTTCTTTACAAATATTTCCAATAGTAAATTCAGTCATTTAATCACCTTTTAAAATATAAACTCCATCTACCACATCGTTCACATTTCTTATACTCATAAACACCATTATTAATTAATAAACGATACCAATAACCACAAAAACACTTATTCATTTTAAATCTCCCCTTTTTTTTAGGAAAGGGTAAATATTAACCCTTTCCATCTTTTTTTTATATTTTTGAATGTTTAATACAAAACGGTTTTCCTAACCACATTCTCCACTTACAGGTAAACTTTTCACCATTTGAATTTTTATAAGTGGTAATATATTTAAACGGCAATATTTGCTTTAATATCCATATTATTTTTTTCATAATTTTCACTCCATTCATTGATTTTCAATTAGTATGTTCATCTATTCTTTTAATTAATTTAGTATAATCTAATTCAAAAGAATCATTAGAATCATTATCATATGCTTTTAAACCAGAAATACAAACTAATTCATGCCTAACCTCTTCCAATAACTCATCAAAGTTATTTAATAATTCAAGCACTTCTTCATGTTGCAATATCATATCATCTTTGTAGAATCTTCCTAATTTCAAACTAAACCTATCACTCATCTAAAATCACCTAATTTTTTAATAATTCTCTTCAATGAATTCCTTAAAATCTTCATTTGTAAACCCTTTTGATTCCATAAATTTTATTAAATCAGAAATGAAGTCATGTTGTTTGTTTAATAAATTTACCGCAGATACTGCTTCTTCAATTTCATCCGTCTCAAATAAATAAACTACATCACCTTCTCTATCAATAACATAATAACGTTCTTCATCGAATTCAATGTAATATCGTTTACCTTCAAAACTTTTAAGATAATCAGAAGTTGATTGTGCCTCTCCTATGTGCACTCTGTTTAGAAATGATTCTAATTGTCTTAAATCATCAATATCATTGAGATTGAAAAATTTAATCTCTTCTCTGTCATTAAATTTAAGATAATGTTCGTCTTGATTATACCTTACTTTTGAAAATCTTTTCATATTCCACACCTATTAATATATTTGCTTACTAATTCTTCTGAGCCATATTCAAATATTAAATCCTTAACATAATTCATATCCTCGTGCAATAGTTGTAATATGTCTTTATAGTCTTTGATTTCTTTATTTAAGTGGTTTAATAATTCAACAATGCTCTCAACATTCTTTTCATGTTCTAACCAGTATGCTCTATTGGTTTTATTGTCTATGATTTCAGTTTTACAATCAGTTATTTCAAAACGATCATCTATCCTCCCAAGTCTTTCAACAGTTAAATAATATTTCTCATTATCATTTTCTAATCTATCAACCTTAGCCCTAAGTTTAGTATTTTCTTTATCTAACTTATTAACAATGTCAAATGAATCATCTACATCAACTCTTTCTCCTGTTAATGTATCCACCCAGTAATAGTCATCATCTATAATTAATCTATCAGTCATTTAAATACCTCTTTTTTTGTTATTCTCTTCCCTTTCTTTAATACTGCTGTGATTGGATAATCCTCAGGCTGCTCAAGTATGTGTCCGTCAAATTCCAAATCATACCAAAAATTACCATCTTTCAATACCAATTCCTCATCAAAAATATCAGATAATTTTAACCTTTTTTTGTTTTCACTATTATTGAAATCGTTATCTTTACTCAATTTTTACACACTCCTTTTTTTGGGTATGTGTTGTACCCTGTTTTTTCCAAGTATTCTAATACTTTTTCCTCTGTTGTTAAATTTCCTGCTCCAATAATCAGTTTACAGTAAGTATCATCAACCATTAGTTTAATGTAAATGTTTGAGATATCGAATATTTCTAATTCGTTTAATGCTTTCCAAGCTAATGGATATTCTGTTCTATATAATCCTATTTCAACATATATTGTCCTATCTGTTGAGGATAGAATCATGTCTACTGCTTTTTGAACTTTATCAGTAACCCTATTGCTCATTTTTGGCCTCCAATAATGCTGTTTTAACAGTAACTAAACCTTTTAAATAATTCAATCTTCTTTTACAATAATCAATACTAAACTCTAACTCTTTTAATTCATTTGCCATATCTAATAGTTCATTTTTCACATGATTTTTTCTAACACTTTCATTATTCTTACCATAGAGTTGTTTAAAATCAGTACTTGCAATAATCTCTTCACTTAACTCATTGTACTTTTCCTTTAAATGATAGTATTTTATTTCCTTACTTGATAATTCAATGATAAGTTCACTCCACTCGCTTAAATTTACACTAATTTCTTCGTTCATTTCCATTCCCCTTTAGTATCTTCTACGATACCCCTGTTCTTCACAATAATCTCTTAAATCTTTATACCATCTTTTATTACTAAAATTAGAACTCAAATCAGGTTTAACTTTTAAAGTTGCTCTTTTTAATGACAAACCTTGTTCCAAAAATGGTTTAACACCAATAAACAATTCTTTTATTTCAGCCCTTCTCTCAGCAGTAGTCTGACTAATAACAGTAATTCCATCATTCATCTTTTAAAACCCCCTTTTTATAACAATGTTATATTAAATCATTGATTGATTTAATCCTAAAAATAAATAAATAAATAAAAAAAATTTCTCTCTTGAAAAAATTTCTAGAGATGAATGTGTATTAATGCGCATATACACATTAATACACATTGCCCTATAAGTACTCACGAAAATACACTTGAAATTGTTAAATTTCTCATGAATATTTAACATAAGCAATCTCCTCAGCATCCAAAATCTGTTTAATCTCATCAAAAGAAACATGTTTACGCTTACATTCAGCTTCAACTTTATTCAACCCAACAACTCCCTTCCTGGAATAAATAGTATTAACCCACTCCATAATCTCTTGAATATTAGAACCATTCTCTTGAATTATAACCTCTTTCTTCTCAAGCTCACAAATTCTTTTAGTAATTGATTTCTCTTCAAGTTTCAACTCATGCAACCTATTTACTAATTCATCCTTTTCATCAGAACCATACATATCCATAGCCAATAACTCATTAACACGATTAGATACACTAAGATACCTATCTTTTGCAGCATCAACAATATCACAATCAAGAGTAAGTTGAATACGTTGCTTACCACTCATAACCCCACCCCTTTGAATACTATAGGATCATCCAGTAAGGTCATTGTTATGAATTTCATGTAATCAATACACTGAAGAATATGTTTACATAAATGACGTCCTAACATGCAACCAGGACAATCACATAACCAATGATTATCAATATCCCATGTAACCATATATGTTTCAGGATTACTACTGGATCTGACTTCGAATTGGATTACTTCATTATCCCCATGGGTAATGGTTATTGGAGAAGTCATATGGACTCCTCCACATCATCATCCTCAATTGCTTCGGGACAATGTTCATTAATGAAAGCTAATAACTTATCTTCCATGTCTGCACTAATGTCCCCATTTCCAATTAATACTAATAAGCGATTTTTCATACTTACTTTATTAATTATGGATTTTGTTTGTTGTAGTGATGCTTTGATGGTTCGTGCATAGTTTAAGCTTACTGGATCATAATCTACGTCTTGTAGTTTATCTCCAGTGGTGAACTCTTCCTTATTAATTTCTACATCAATCATCTCATTAGATTTTCTACTCTTTGGCATTTCTTCTGCAGTCATTTCATCACTGCTTACCTCACCAGCTCCTATCAACTCACTAATGGCACGGTTAGTTGCCCGTGTTTTAGCAGTTGATATGATAGTATGATCACTGACTTTTTGTTTACCTTTTTCACTACGGGAGCATAATGCATCTGATTCAACACTACGCCCATTAGGCAATGTTGCACATACACAATAATATGCTTCACTAATACGACCAGTTTTAGTTCTTATGAACTCATGAGTAACAATATGAGTATTTACATTAAATGCCCTACCTAATTTTTGCCAAGCACTTTTCTTTTTAAATTCCCTTTCAACTAAGCCATATTCTCCTTTACTATTTTTTTCTTTAACCATGATTTTTTGAAAATCATTCTCATCAAGAATACCTTCTTTCCCACATAATCTTTGATACACATTCCACTGTTCAATAGCAGTATCAACATCAGGAACAATATCCTTTATATTCATTAAAGTATTTTCTGTAGCCATTTTATACTCCTCCATATAAGAAGTTTCTCATAACACCAGATTCAATAGTAAACATACCATGCATCACATTGAATAATAAGCCGAATAATGCTGCTAAAACAATGAATAATACTAGGAATGTTATATTTGGATGGTTCATTGCCCATTCTAAAAGAAGATTAAAGAAGGAAGTGTTACTTTCTTCCACTTTCCCTAATCTAGCTGGAGTATCTTTTTTAGTAGTGTAATCAAATAATATCATATTCAATCACCCCTTTTAAGAATACTAATGTTTTTAAGAATTTCATCCGCAGAAGTTTGGTTGATCATAATCAAAGCAACATCACCCCTACCCTCAGCTTGAACATAATACTCAATTCTCTGAGTAAACAAGTACTCTTCAATATCCTGTCTATGATACCTGTTAACGATTAAAGCATCAAAACGATAACCCGTACCATTAAAAGTAAAAACTCTGGAAACAGGTAATACAATTTGATTTTTGTTGATGAAAGCTTCCTGTATTGCTTCAATGTCTTCTAAATTCCAAACTGTTTTATTATGAACTAACCAACCTACACTTTCGCTACGTTGAAAATCATTAGTATATGATTTACTCATAAATACCACTCCTCATAACAGGAGTAGTATTCATCATACATTTCCTTTAGGTCCTCTTCACTCATTTCTGATGGATGTAGTGAAAGATATTGTTGATACTGCTTATCAACACTACTCTCACCAGGTTCATCAAAACTATGCGGATACACTTCAAAAGAGGAATACATGCTCATAATATTCCCTCCGTATTAATGTCCTCTTTAGAAATGTTTAATCCTAAAGCCATATCTATGGCTTTTTGAGGATCATCCCCATCTCCATATACGTATCCTTGTACATCTACTACATTCCATTTATGAGTTATTGGGGTTTCCCATAAAAAGTAGTGTTTAACCATTTAAATCACCTTCTTTTTGAGCTTGAAGGTAATTCCAACCAATTTTGAGGACTGTATCAGTAAGTCCTTCATCTTCTAATTGTTTTTTTACTTCTTCACTAAATTCTTTCATATAAATCACGCATTGGATTTTTTAGATATGTTTTCAAAAGTTGCCGCTTTTGAACCATGTCTGTAATAATAAATTGGTTGTGGTAGTATATAAATATTACTCTTTTCATTAACCTTATTAGGACAAATTTTAAATACTGTATAGTATATATATAATAGTAATTAAGAATAAACATGGAGGTCATGGTAGTGATATTCAAACAAAAAACAAAAATCATCAAAGGCGCAAGCAATACTAATGCAGTTAAAAGTAGTGTCCCCGCCACAATAGCTAAAATGCTCAATGTTAAATCTGGAGATAGAATTGAATGGTGTGTTGAGAGTATTAATGATGAATTAACTGTTAAAGTTTCTAAAGTTGTAGAATAATTCTCTTTTTTAATTTTTTTAATCTTATTAATTTTAAAGATAGCTCCCGCTAATGTTGTTGATAACTCCCTACTTCGTGTAGGACTATTTATTTTGGCATAGGATAAATTTAAATAGTTTTTAGGTAATAAATTATAATAGGTTATGAAATCACGCATTGGTATTCCGTCCCGGAATTACTAATTTTTTTGTAGCCTATTGTGGTGAGGTGTTGCCGCACCTACGACCCACAATTATTACAAAAAATCTTATTTTCGTTTGTTTTTCTTTTTGATTTCTCTTAAATAAACATTAACTGTTTTTAATATTTGCTCCTTATAATTATAAATTTCATTAACATTTTTGATATTATAAGCTTTAAATAGCTTTTTGCCTTTTCCTGCTTTTTCATATCCATCAAATAAACTTATTCTTAACCGATGAATGTTATTAAAATACATTCTAGCTACAGGATAATATTTATTATCATCTAATAATACATTACAGTAACTTTTAAAGTCACGTAAATATATTCTTTCAGGATTTATTATTTTAGCATAGGATAAATTTAAATAGTTTTTATTATAAAAATTACATATGGTTACTATGGTCTCACTGTCCTGTGAACTATTTTTTGTAACCTGATTGGGTGAGATGTTGGCGCATCTACGACCCCAATCCATTATTACAAAAACCTTATTTTTTCTTTTTAATTTCTCTCAATCATTGTTTTTATTCATAATCTTGGTCTGTTTGATACCAATAACTTTTCCTAGAATCCTCATCATAAATTCTTTTATAATCATGTCCATTTTCTTTTTTTACTGGTTGTGAATGTGTGTATGCCCAATCATCACCATTTTTATTGGATTTATCCCATTTTTCAACATAACTATCAGATCCGTATTCTGGTTCTTTATTTTCTTCTTGATTTTTATTATTATTTGATTTTATTGTTGATTTAGTATGTTTTATATTACTTGTATTATCTACTGTTTTGTTTGTAATGTTAGTAGTATTATTTTTTGTAATATTGGTTGTATTGTTTGCTTGAGTTTTATTATTCAAATCATGATGATTAGAATATGTTGCACATAGTATTATTACACAAATGATTATTAAAATTCCAAGTATTTTTTTAATTTTCATTTTTTTCATCACCTATTTTTGCCCATTTGTATATATACGCACTAGTATTATCTCTTTTACGTTTCTTTTTATTCTTTTTCTTATCTTCTTTTTCTTCAGTAATGTTTCTATTATATATTTTCATTGTATCACTACTGAAATTACTGTTATTAATGTTAAAAATAATCCTAAAGCAAAGAAGTAAAATCCAAATTTAGAATACTCTCCTTTACCATTAGCAACATTTAAATTATAATTCACAACATATTCGCTTTCACCAATAAATTCACTAATATATTCTTCACAGGTCACATCATCTTCATAATGATGACATACTGTTTCAGGAGTAGGGTAAAATTTGTATTGTTTTACCATGCAAGATTTAATGAATAAACCTGCTGAAAGGAAATATGATATTAATGATAATACTAAGGTTATTACTCCAATGGAGTATACAATATTTGGAAGTATTGTTACTTGTATAGTGAACATTATTCCAATGATACTTATCATTTGCACTGCTTTATTATCTAAGCTTTGAATTGATTCATCAACAATCCTGTATGATGTTTTCATATTTTCAACATTTATTAAATCATCCATGTTTCCCATAACTCCTCTTTAATTTTTTAAATCATTCATCTAATGTTTTTGGATTTTTTGCTGTTTTTTTACTTACTACTTTTTTACCTGTATTTGCTTCTAGTTCTTTGCGTGCATTACCTGCAATGTCTCCTCCTCGTTTAGCTATTATTTTGCTTTCTTTGAAACCTTCGGGATTTTCAGTTTTACTAATTTCTGTAGTGGCTAATTCACCTAGCATATTTATAACTAATTCTGCATTAGTCATATTATCACGTAAACTTTCTTTTTTTAATCCTTTAAATTGTTTGTGTTGTTTTGTTGTTAATCCAAATGAGGATTTACTTATTTCATTTGTGAGAATTGCATATTCACGACCTATTTTAACACCAGACCTATCCCATTCAGCAGTTAAGTCTTTTCTTATTTCGATACTTCTCATTCTTTGAGTGATCCATTCTTCAGTATACCCTTTTTCACGATATAAATTAATTGCTCTTTCAATAGCTAATTCAGGGTCTGCTATTTCATTAAGTCTTTCACTACCTACTTGAGCTAACCATTGTTTGAATGGTTCTGCTTTAGGTGATGGGACTGATTGAATAAGTCTTAATAATTCTTTTGTTGTTGCAACATCTGTTAATCGCATTTTTCCATCTTTTGCAGGCATTTTCAACTTGTGACAAATTGTCACACTTTCATCAGATTCATCTGAAATTCGTTGTTTTAGCTTTCTCCAGTATGCACTAGGATTTTTACTTTTAGTAAGAATTGCAATAACATCTATTACTGAGAAATAATAATCTTCTATTTCATCGTCCCATTTAACTCTTATTTCTTGGGATTCAAATAATTTAATGTTGTTTTGTTTATCACTCATTTTTTTTTAACCACGCTAATAATAATTTTTTTAGTTGTTATTTTTATATTTTGTAAATTTTTTATTTAAATGTTTCTATTCATGTTATTTATAATTTGAAGTTGTATTGTTCAGTATTTTTAAGTGAATATTATTTAGTTGTTCATGGTGAAAAAATGAAACACAATGCATTTCATTTTTCCGTGTTCAACAAAAACAATAAAACTATAACAATTTGTGCAATCTATCTAATTTATCATCACTAATATTACCTAAAACTAATTTTTCCAAATTATCCATACGTTTATTAGTTTCATCATACTGTTTTTTCAACTCACTATTCTCACTTTCCAACACATCATTCTTTTCTTTAGCCATATCCAATTCGCTTTTAACTTTATTAATGTCCTCAATAACAATAAAAGGCAATGCAGATACATATTCACTTTTCAATTTACTAGGTTTTATTTTAATATAAGAATTATAAGCAATACTTTGAGGTTTACGGCCTTGCAACAAATCCACCTTACCTTCACTCATACCAGCTTCAATTAATTGTGTAGCATGATAACGTCTTAACATGTGCGGTGCAAACCTACTATACTGGCCATTTTTACCTAAACTTAGATTGTCATTAGTGTCTTTGAATAATTGATTGAAATATCTTTCATTAACATGAAATAATAGTTTATTCTTTTTCAAATAATCTGGCCTGCTAAGCAGATACATATTAATTGCACGTGTACTTTCAGGTGAACTGAAAGTATAATATTGTACTCCAGTTTTTTGTCTTTTGAGATGCCATGTTGGGATCACATCAATTTCAGCCATATCATTTATAGCTTCCCATACATTTTCATGATTATGATATTCAGAAGTAGCTTCTAAATAATCTTCAATTGTTAAATTCAAAATATCTATCCTGCTTATCCCGCTGCTGGACATTAATAAAGTGATAGCTTTTAACAAAGGATTATTTGTTTCAATACATAATTTCAGAATTTCCCTGTCAACAAGATTATCAGGATTGATTGGTATTGACTGGTTGCTTTGTTTGGTGCTGAAATAGGGTAATGATTCTATGGTTATATCATAATGGCGGAATACTGTTTTGATCATTGTTAAATATGTCCGTGCTGTTGATATTTTATAATTTTCAAATACCCATTTGCGGTATTTTATTAACCATTTTCGCAAACTACAGTTTTTCCATCTGATATTGTTTTCCTCTTCACGTTCAGCTATTTCTAAACATTCAATTATTGATTTTTGAGTTATTTGTTCAAAATATTTTACACTTCGCCAAAATATTCTTCGTGTACCTTCCGCAGTATTTCTCTCATTGAAAAGGGTTTGTAACATGTGGTATTTGTCCATGTGTTTATATTTCATTATATCACTTTTTTATCTGTTGTGAGAGAGAGCATTTGGTAAGTATTTGATGAATGTTGATGTTATTTTAATAAGTTATGAAATGTATTTGGATAACTCAGCAACTACTCAAGTTAGCAAAGAAGTTTTAGATGAAATGATGCCTTATTTCACAGAAGAATTCGGCAATCCGTCAACTCTTTATGGAATAGGTCGCGAATCTAAAAAAGCATTAGAATTAGCCCGTCAAAGAGTAGCCGATTCAATCAATGCTAAAAAAGATGAGATTATATTTACTAGTGGTGGTTCCGAATCCGATAATTTAGCAATTAAGGGCATCGCTTTTAAATTAGCTAAAAAAGGTAAACACATAATTACAAGTGAAATTGAACATCCTGCTGTAAAAAACACTTTGGGATTTTTAGAGTCTCTTGACTTTAAAGTAACCTATTTGCCGGTTTATGAAAATGGCATTATTAAAATTGAAGATTTGGAGGAGGCAATCACTGATGAGACAATTTTAATCACCATTATGCATGGTAACAATGAAATTGGTACTATTCAGCCCATTGGGGAAATTGGCAGAATCGCCCATGAAAAAGGAATCAAATTCCATACTGATGCAGTACAAACTTTCGGCAAAATTGAAGTGGATGTTGAAAAATTAAATGTTGATTTACTTTCATTATCCTCCCATAAGGTAAACGGTCCAAAAGGTGTTGGAGCATTATATGTTAAAAAAGGAACAAGGGTGGTGCCTCTTATCCATGGGGGAGGTCAAGAAAAAGGCATCAGATCTGGAACAGAAAACGTTTCAGGTATTGTTGGTTTTGGAAAAGCATGTGAACTGGCTGTAGAAAACCTCAAGGAACATTATGAGAAACATATTGCCTTAAGAGATGAACTAATTGAAAAGGTGCTTTCAAGAATTCCGGATTCGTATTTAAATGGGGATCCTGAAAAGAGATTGCCTAATATTGTAAACTTCAGATTTAAAGCCATTGAAGGGGAATCTTTAATTTTACTTTTAGATGCTAAAGGATATCAGGCATCTACTGGTTCAGCATGTTCATCAAATACTTTAGAGGCATCTCCAGTATTGGCAGCATTAGGTTTAGATCCTGTTGATGTTCATGGTTCTCTAAGAGTATCTTTATCTCCAGAAAGTGACGATTTCAATATTGATGAATTTGTTGAAGTAATCGCCGGCTCAGTTGAAAGATTAAGACAAATGTCCCCATTATGGAATCAGGAATTAAATTATAACAAAGTTGTAGGAAGAGAATAGGAGAGTGTTTATATGGATTATTCAGAAAAGGTAATGGATCACTTTGCAAACCCAAGAAATTGTAGAATGATGGATGATGCAGATGGAGTGGGAACTGTTGGAAACCCAACATGCGGAGATTTAATGACAATTTACATTAAAGTAAAAGATGATGTTATTCAGGATATAAGTTTCCAAACATTTGGTTGTGGAGCAGCTATTGCAACAAGCAGTATGATTACTGAAATTGCTGTTGGAAAAACCTTGGAGGAAGCTTTAAAAATATCTCGTAATGATGTTGCTGAAGAGTTAGATGGCCTTCCACCTATAAAAATGCATTGTTCAAACCTTGCTGCCGATGGACTTCAAGCTGCAATTGAAAATTATTATGAAAATAATCAATAATAATATATACTCTAAATAATAAACCATTCATTATATCTAATGGAGATGTTTTATATGGCAAAAATATTAAAATGTAATGAATGTGGAAGTATTATTCAGGTGTTAGCTGAAGGCGATGAAAGTGTATGTAATGATCACATGTTTGAATTCCCTACACAAACTGAAGGGGATAAAGCTCTTAAACATAAACCTGTTGTGGAAATTGATGGGAATAATGTAACCGTTAAAGTCGGTGAAGCTGCCCATCCAATGGATGATGACCACTACATTCAATTTGTTGTTGTTGAAGCAGGTGCTGAACAATATGCCAAATGCTTCAAACCGGGAGACGTTGCAGAAGCTACATTTACTGTAAACTCAACTGATGATGTTAAAGCATTGGCTTTCTGTAATCAACATGGACTTTGGTCCAGTGAATAAGTTTAAAAATTATTTTTAAACTCCTTTTTTTCTTATTTTTTTTCATAATAATGTTTAATTACTTGTTAGTATATAATTTATATTGTGTCTAGTTATGTTAAATTAGTAATTTTTATTGTAGTTTTGCTTGTTGTATCCGTCTCTATTGTTCTAATGGATAGTTCAATGGAAAATATTAACAAATCTATGCCAAAAATTAGTGATGGAATTGTTCAGGGGGATGCAGATTACAATGAATCCGTTAAATTATTAAATCAACGAAATTTTCATGATGCAAGTCAAAAAGCAGACGATGCGAAGGATAATTATAATAGGAGTTTGGCAAAATTATCCGAAATTTTAGATAAATATGGCAGTGATTTAAATGAAGTACATAAGAATTATATGGACACAACAATACATGAATTAAAATTAAAACTAAACGCTACTGATGAGCTTAAAGAATCAATATACTATTTGGAAAAAAATTATAATTATACCGGCTCAACCCATGGTAGTGAAGCTAATGATTTAATGTATGATGCAGTAAAATATCAAGATGAAAGAAATAATATTGTTCAAGGGAATAATGAATTATTTACTTAATATGAGGTTTTTAAATTGAAAACAAAATGTCGCAAGTGTAAGGGAATAGGTTCAATTGTGGTGGACTATAAAGAATGTGACGCCTGTGGAGGAACAGGTTTTGAAGATGATTTGTTCAATGTAGGTACTCATTTTAAAGGAGTAAACAGTAAAGCAAAAGCTAAATTTGACCTTGGAGGAGAAGAGGATATTCCATGTGAGGTATGTAATGGAAAAGGACAGGTTGAAGTATATGAGGAATGTCCTGATTGTCATGGAACCGGTCAGATTAATGTATGTAGGGACTGTGGAAAACTTCTTGATGAAAATGATATATGTCCGGAATGTAGAGAAAAAAGAAAGGTTGAAAAAATGAAATATGAGGAATACGAAGCTAAAAGAAAACAACCTAAGGATGTTTATGTCTTAGATTCTTTGTGTAATATGAAAGATATGGATAAAAATAAATTATATCTGGGAAAAGTAACAAGAGTTGAAAAATATGGTTCTTTTGTTACATTAAATAATGATGTTTGGGGACTCATGAGAGGCGATGTTTCTGATTATAAAGTCGGTGATGAGGTTATTGTAGTTGTAACAGCTATTAAATCAAGAGAAGGCAAAATAGATTTCGAACCGGCGCATGTTGAATCTTATAATATTAAAAAATTAACTAAATCTATTCCAAGAACTCTTATCTCTCAATTGGATGAGAAAAAATCCAAGTTTGTTAGAATTGATGGTGAAGTCCAACAAATTCAACAGACCTCTGGACCAACAATATTCATTATTAGTGATGAAAGTGGAACTACTGAAATTGCCGCTTTTGATAAAGCAGGTGAGAGATCTTATCCTGAAATCGAGGTAGCTGATGCGGTGCAGGTTATTGGTGAAGTGAACGAACACAGTGGAAAAACACAAATAGAGTCATCTTCAATGATTAAACTTGATGAGGAAAACACTAAGCAACTACATAAATTGATAGACGATGCATTAAATGAGAGAGCTAAACCGCAAGAGGTTGATTTCTTAGTCAAAAGTGATATTTTAAACAGACTCAAACCTAAAATGTATGAAGCCGCTCAAAAAATTAGAAGAGCGATACTTGATGGAAGGACTATTTTACTTAGACACCATAATGATGCCGATGGAATTTGCTCAGGTGTTGCAATGGAAAAAGCTATCGTTCCTTTAATACAGAAAGTAAATCCAAGTAATGATGCTGAATATTATTACTTTAAAAGATCACCGAGTAAAGCTCCATTCTATGAGCTTGAGGATGTTGTTAAGGACTTGTCATTTGCACTTGAAGACCAAGAAAGGCATGGGCAAAAATTACCATTAATCGTATTATTGGATAACGGTTCAACTGAAGAGGATATTGTGGCATTAATGCAAGCTAAAATCTATGATATAGAAGTCGTTGTAATCGACCACCACTTTCCAGGGGAATTGCTTACAAAGGACGTAAGGAATGGTGAAATTTATGGTGCAAGAGTATCTGTTGACGAATATGTTGATACTCATGTAAATCCATACTTGGTTGGTGGAGATTCACAATTAACTGCCGGTTGTCTTGCAGCAGAAGTAGCCCATATTATAAATCCTGAAGTAGAGGAATTAATTAAACATTTACCGGCTATTGCAGCATTAGGTGACCGTGCTGAATGCGGTGAAGTCTGCCAATACTTAGAATTGGCTGCTCAAAAGGGTTTTACAAAAGAACACTTATCAAAAGTCGCTGAATGTGTTGACTTTGAAGCTTATTTCTTAAGATTCATGAATGGTAGAGGTATAATGGATACAATTCTTGCTGTTGATAATTTCGATAAACACAGAAAAATGATTGATGCATTATACAAGGAATATCAAAAACGTATTGACACTCAACTTAGAGCGGCTCTACCAAATATCAAACAAACCCAACTTGACAATGGAATCTACATAAACCTTTTAGATGTTGAAAAATTCGCACATAAGTTCACATTCCCTGCTCCTGGAAAAACCTGCGGATTTGTTCATGATCATGTAATAAAACAATTGGGTGAAGACAAACCGATTGTTACATTAGGTCATGGGCCTGATTTTGGTGTATTTAGGGCAACTGATGCCGTAAATGAGCAATATGGATTTAATGTAAATGAAATTGTTTCTAAAATGATTGAAAGAGTTCCACAAGCAGGTGTAGATGGTGGAGGTCATGAATGTGCAGGATCTATCAAATACATTGAAGGGCTTGGTGAAGAGGTATTGTTTAAAGTAGTTGGAGAGATTCAATCATTAAAAAAATAAACTAAGGTAAAAATGGCTTTAGAGAATTACTGTAAATACTGTGGTCATAGAATACTTGCAAATGAACCATATTGTACTGGTTGCGGACACAAAACTAAATATGATGCTGACAATGATGTTCATGTTTTAATACCTCCAGTACACAATATTGGATTTTTCAATTTTCCAATTGACTTTTCACCATATATTGAATCTAAAAAAGAGGTTAAATATGAAATATGTTCCTGCGGATATATGAATGATGTCAATAATGAATATTGTTATATGTGTGGAGCTAAAAGGTCACAAAGTAAATTGTCTAAGATTTTTAAAAGAAATTCCAAACCTAAATTTTCAGTTGGCACTGTCTTATGTGAATGCGGATCAATTAATTCAAAAGACAATGTATTCTGTGAAATGTGTGGTAAAAAACTAAAGGATGAAGAAACTCCCGTATTTGATAATTATAGTAATTTTAATTTAGAATTTAAAGATTCTATTTTCTGTTTTTGCGGTGAAGAAAATGATAATGGATCACTTTTTTGCCGGAATTGTGGTTTGCCATTGAATAATTATGGCAATAATGGTGACATGCTAATATTATGTACTTGCTCTAATTTAAATGAGATTACAGCCGATTTTTGCACTGACTGTGGAGCTAATTTAAATAAGGAAGATACAAAAATAGTTTGTGTTTGCGGACATATAAATCCCAAACATTTAAAGTTCTGTGAAGAATGTGAAAGGCCATTAAATCCTCAAAAAGAATTAAAAACAAGAATTATTTGTTCTTGTGGACAAATATTGGAATGGGATATTGTGTATTGTCCTAATTGTGGAAAAAACATTAAAAGAAAGATTATACATAAAAAGTCAATTGACAATACGGTTAAAAGTCTAAAAAGTAGGTTTAGGTAGTGGTTTATTTGAGAGCTTGTGATGTATGCGGGACCTTAAATTTTAAAGAGAATAATTATTGCACGCACTGCGGCAATAAATTAATATTGGAACATATTTGTCCTGTTTGCGGTGAAACTAACACGGATGACGCTACTTTTTGTATTAATTGTAAAAGTCAAATCAATCCAATTTCTATTGAGGACTTTGATACTTTGTTCAACGAGTTTAACCAAAATCTACTGGCTAATGCCCAAATAACTTCTGAGGAATATGGCCAGATTATTTCTAATATTTTTATTAGAGCAGATTACATAGAAATTTGGGGAGAAACTACCAAAAATAAGATTTTAAATCTAGCCAGTATTTTTACACCATGCAAACCTAAATCAAGGGGTTTTGAACGTGGTTTCATATTTTTAGGTAATGGTATTTTTTATGATGACAGATTAGCTGATTCCGTCCAAATTGCAACAATTATTCATGAATTAGGACATTTTTTCTTATTCAGCATAATTGAAAGTTTATTATGTCATATTTTTAAAGTTAAACCCTCTTCAACACTTCAAAGTTTTGTCTGGTATTTTTTAACACTTTTAGAGTTTAAAATAATGAATGAATATTGCGCTCACACCGTTGAGGGAAGATTTATACCATACGGATATCAAAATTACGGTTCATTTAATGCTTTGGTTGAAAATATAAATTTTGATGAAGAATCATTAGATAATATGATAACTCTTGGAAACTCATTTGCAAATGAAATAATTGTTTTTTTAGAAAATTACATTGATGAGGAGTTAAGAAGTGAAATTAAATTACAATATCGTAAAGACCTAACTCAACCAACTTATGATTCAATATTTAAGGAAACTGATAAGTGTTTTCCTTTTGATGTTAAAAATAGTATTCTGATTCATGTTCTGTGTGATGTTTTAAAAGAAGTTTCAAAAAATGTTGAAGAATTAAAGGAATTAGAAAGTATAAAAGAAGGGATAGAATCAAGTTAATTTATTCTTCTTTTTCTTCTTTATCTTTAATATTTTTTAATACGTCCTTACCTGTATCGGTTAATCTGTATAATCTTCCTTTACGAGCTTCTTCATTTATACATTCAACAATTTCTTTGCTTTTTAATTCGCTTAGAACTTTTGAAATGTGATTGGTTCTAATCCCGCTGTCACTTGCGATTTTTGTTGGTATTTTAACATCATCACCAAGTGATTTTAAGGTTTTTTCTCGGTATTTGGAAATTTGAACATATGAAGTTAATTTTAAAAGTTCATCGTTTTCTTTTACCATGGTTATCTATTATATTACTCATGATATAAAATATTTTATAACATTATATAGTTACTTTACTCACTTCTTTAATAATTTTATAAAAATGGAATAGTTGTTCGGTTAAATTTCGACATGTATTTTTTTTAATATTTTGCTTATCCTTTTCTGATTTAAGGGAAATTTGTTTAAATTTAAATCACTTATGTTTTTGAAAGTGCCGGATAAATAAAAAATTAAATATATAACATGTGGTAAAAATAAATATATAAAATTAATTTTTTTTTAAATGAGCAATATGAAATGTAGTAAATGTGGATTTGAAAATAAATACAAAGCGAAATTTTGCACTAAATGTGGAAGTTCATTAGTTGTAGCCGTTGGTGAAAGCGAACCTAAAAGAAATAATTCCAGATATCTTATAATTGCCTTAATCGTGGTTATTATAATTCTTGCTGGAACTATTGGGTATTTTGTATTAGGTAATCCTTCACACACGGTTCAAAATGATGATAATTTACAAAGTGCTGATTCAGATGAAAGTCAATCTGTGGATAGCAGTAATGGTGAAAAATATAGCAGGGATGCTTCTGAAAAAACAAAACCTATCTCTTCATCAAAAACAGAGTCTAAAGATTGGGTGTCTATAGGCAGTTATTCGGGTTCGGGTTCGGGTTCAGAAACTATTAGTGTTCCTGAAGGTAAGATCATGGTAAAACTCTCAGCATATCCAATTAAAAACTATGCAACAAATCATTTGTACGTTACCGGATCTAGTGGGGATTCTGGTGGAGTGGATTGGGGTTCAAAAAGTGCAGTTAAGACAAAATCTGACTCATTTACATACGAATCATCTTCTGAGGAAGTATTTACCATAGATTACTATGAAACTGTAGATTGGCAAGTTGAATTCTTTAGATATCAATAAGTGATATGATTATCACTTATTTTGTTTTTTTTTTAAAGATTATTAATATATGAAGTGTAAATTGATTACTATGTTTTTTGATTTAAATATTCAAGGAAATGACTTGGAGAATAATGTTAAGTTAGCTATTGAAGCCTCTAAATATGGATGGGAGCATATTAATTTTTCATATAATCAAAATGACTTTCAAAACGCTTTAAAGTTAAGAAATGAGCTGAATGATAATTTGGGAGATATTATTGATTTTGATTATACTTTAGAGATTAAATCAACCAACGTTAATGAAATTAGAAAATTTGTTAATAAATTTAGAGATAAAACCTTGTGCGTTTCTGTCATTGGTGGGGATTTGAAGGTTAATCGTTGGGTTTTGGAAAATATTAAAATTGATGCATTGTCAAGACCTTACCTGAAAAGATACGATTCAGGTTTAAATCATATTCTTGCAAAAGAAGCCGCCAGGAATAATGTTGCAATAGAGATATGTTTTAAAGATATTTTAAGAAGTTATCTGGCTCCAAGAGCTAAAATCATTTCTAATATGAAAGATATCTATACATTATATAGGAAATTTGATTTTCCTTTAGTTTTATCATCTAGGGCGGAAACTATCTTTGATATTAAAAGTGTCCATGATTTCATTGCTGTTTTCAAACAAACAGGATTAACAGATGATGAAATCATCAAATCTTTTAATGATGCAAGGAGCATATTGGAATATAATAAAAATAGGCGTAATCTAATTTTAAAAGGTGTTAGGAGGGTTAGTGATGAAACTTAAGGTTTTGCCCCCAACACTTAGAAAAAACAATAGATATTTAACAGTAGATATTAAAAGCATCTCTGAGATTGACAAAGGCGATTTGGTTAATCTTATTTGGAATACATGTATTAGATTTCAAGGGGAATGCAGGACATCTAATTTTAATTTATGGGTTGTGCGATTCTATGAGATGGAGAAAACTGAGGAGTATAATCATTATAAATCCATAATAAGATGTCAAAGAGAGTTTGCAGATGATGTGAGGTCATCATTAGCATTGGTGAGTAAATATAATGGCAAAAGCATTTCAATTACATCTATTGGATTGTCAGGCACCATACATGCTTCTCAAAAGTTTATTTAATTACTTTTGTTATTTTTAAATAGAAAACTATATAAATAAATATCATTATAAATATTTATTGGATTTATGGAAAAAAGAATAAAAAATATTTTAATTCACGAAAATATGTGATTAAAATAACAATTTGCCTTTTCATGGAGATTCGGTTTTATTTTTTAAGTTGTCGAAATTGAAAAATTATATTTATAAAAATATGAGGAATAAATATGCAACCTTTACAAAATGCTGGATATGATAGGGCTATTACTGTCTTTAGCCCAGATGGAAGACTTTTTCAAGTAGAATATGCAAGAGAAGCTGTTAAAAGAGGAACCACCTCAATCGGTGTAAAAAGTTCAGAAGGAATTGTTTTAGCTGTTGACAAAAGAACTACTTCTAAATTAGTTGAAGCATCATCTATTGAAAAGATATTTAAAATAGACGAACATATTGGTGCAGCCACTTCAGGTCTTGTTGCAGATGCAAGAGCATTAATTGAAAGAGCAAGAGTTGAAGCACAAATCAACAAAATAACTTACAGCGAACAAATTCATGTAACTAGCTTATCTAAAAAACTATGTGACATGTTACAATTATACACACAAAATGGTGGGGTACGGCCATTCGGTTCTGCTTTAATCATTGGTGGAGTATATGATGGTAAATGTAAATTATTCGAAACTGATCCTAGTGGAGCTTTGATTGAATACAAAGCAACTGCCATTGGTTCTGGAAGGTCTGCAGCAATGGACATTTTTGAAGATAAATATAAAGATGATTTATTATTAGAAGAAGCTATTGGATTAGCTTTAACTGCTATTAATGAAGCTACTGACCATGATACTACTTCAAACAATGTTGAAATTGCAGTAATTAAAATTGAAGATGAAAAATACGAAAAACTTTCTCAAGAAGAAGTGCAAAAATACATTGATGAAGTACTTCCTAAAGAAGAGGAAGAAGAAACCGATGAATCTCAAGAAGATTCAGAAGAATAATCATTTCATAAATTAATTAGTTAGGAGATGCTTTGATGGTAAATATTGATGAAGCTATTATTGCTAAATACGAATATTGCGGTGAACATTTTGAAATATTAGTTGACCCTGATTTAGCAGCAGATTTTCGAAATCCTGATGGTCCTGATGTTGTCATTGAAGATCTTTTAGCTGTTGAAGAAATATTCAAAGATTCTAAAAAAGGAGATAAAGCTTCTGATGAATCTATGAATAAAATCTTTGAAACTACTGATCCAATCGAAGTTTCAAAGGTTATTCTTGAAAAAGGGACTGTTCAATTAACTGCTGATCAAAAAAGAAGAATGCAAGAGGATAAAAGAAAACTGGTTATTAATAAAATTGCTACAGAAGCGATAAATCCTCAAAATGGATTGCCTCACCCGGTGCAAAGAATTGAAAATGCCTGTAATGAGGCAAAAGTCAAATTTGATCCATTCATATCAGTTGATCAACAAGTTCAATCAGCCTTAAAAGCTATCAAACCACTTATACCAATCCGATTTGAAAAAGTTAAAGTTGCAGTCAGACTTCCAGGGTCATCAGCAGGTGGTGCTTATAATGTTATTCATGGATTCGGTGAAATTATTAATGAAGAATGGCAACAAGATGGTTCTTGGATAGCTATTATTGAAATGCCGGGTGGTCTTCAGAATTCATTCGCTTCAAAAATGGCTGAAATTTCAGGTGGAGAAGCAGAAACTAAAACCATTTAATAATTAATTAATTTTCATGCTTATGGGATTATTATGATACACGTGGAAAATAAAGATTTAGTTATTCCAGGTCAAATATTGGCCGATGACGAATACTATTCAGGAAGAGGTACCTTTAAAGAGAACGGTAAAGTTTGTTCTTCTTTATTGGGACGTGTTTCTTTAAGGAATAAAAAGATTAGAGTCATTCCTTTAAAAAGTAAATATGTTCCTAAAAAAGGAGATGTTGTTATTGGTAAAATTAAAGATGTCAGATTCTCAATGTGGGATGTAGACATCAATTCTCCATATTCTGGAATTTTACCTGCTTTTGAAGTGTTTGGTCGTGAAAAAAAAGAACTCAACAGGACATTTGACGTTGGGGATGTGCTATTTTTAAGAGTTGTCGATGTTGATGAAATCAAAAAGGCGAAACTCGGTTTAAAAGGCAGGGGAATGGGTAAATTCAAGGGAGGAATAATTGTAGATATTGCTCCAACTAAAGTTCCCAGATTAATTGGTAAAAAAGGTTCCATGATCAACATGATTAAAGACAAAACCAATTGTAAAATCGTCGTTGGTCAAAATGGTCTTGTTTGGGTTAAAGGAAACGATGACATGGAACAACTTACCCGTGAAATTATTCAATTAATTGAAGCTGAAGCCCATACTTCTGGTTTAACAAATAAAATTAAAAACAAATTATATTTAACAATTGATGGTGAATTACCACCTGAAGAAGCAGAAGATGTAGAAGAAGAATTTGTTTTAGAAAAACCCAAACTTCAAAATTTTAAAGAGGAATTAGAACAGGAAGAAGCTAACAAAGAGAAAAAAGATAAACCGGATATTGGTGAAGTTATAGAAGAATTTAAAAGAAAAAATAAAAGCAAAGATGGTTCATTATCATACAGTGATAACTCCAGCAATTCTTTTATATTAAATAATAAATGATTCTTTATGATTAGAGGTTGATACGATGTCAGATATTAGAGATGATGGTAGGAAATTTGATGAATTACGTCCTATTAAAATTGAAGCTGGAGTGCTTGAACGTGCAGACGGTTCAGCTTATTTGGAAGTTGGAGGAAATAAAATATTAGTAGCTGTATATGGTCCTAGAGAATCATACATTAGAAGATTACTTAAGCCAAATACTGGTGTAATTAGATGCAGATATAATATGGCTCCATTTTCAGTAGATGATAGGAAAAGACCTGGGCCTGATAGAAGATCCACTGAGATTTCCAAAATCACCGCCGATGCTTTAAGACCAGCATTAATGTTGGAAAACTATCCTCGTTCAATGATTGATGTTTATATAGAAGTAATAGAAGCTGAAGGTGGAACTCGTTGTGCTGGAATTACAGCAGCTTCTGTTGCACTTGTTGATGCAGGAATTCCAATGAGGGATATTGTTGTAGGATGTGCTGCAGGTAAAGTTCAAGATGAAATTGTCCTTGACTTATCTGAAAAAGAAGATAAAGAAGGTCAAGCTGATGTTCCTATAGCTATGATGCCAAGAACTGGTGAAATCACATTATTACAAAGTGACGGTGACTTGACTGGAGAAGAATTTGAAAAAGCTATTAGTTTAGCTATGGAAGGATGTCTTGAAGTTAACAAAGTTCAAAAAGAAGCTTTAATGAAAAGATATTCTATAGAATAAGGTGGAAATATGGAGATAGTACCGGAAATTACAAGAAGAAGTATTGTTGACCTTGTCCATAATGATAAAAGAGAGGATAACAGGGCAATTGATGAATATAGGGACATTTCTGTTGAAACTAATGTTATTTCTAAAGCTGAAGGTTCAGCTCGTGTTAAATTAGGTGGAACTCAGGTTATTGTGGGTATTAAACCACAAATTGGAAGTCCATTTCCAGACACTCCGAATTTAGGAGTTTTAATGACCAATTGTGAAATGTTACCAATGGCCGATCCTACTTTCGAACCAGGACCACCTAGTGACGATTCAATTGAACTTGCACGTGTAGTTGACAGAGGTATTCGTGAAAGTGAATTGGTTGATTTGGATAAATTATGTGTTGAAGAAGGAAAACATGTTTGGATGCTATTTATTGATTTGCATATTATTGATAACTGCGGAAACCTTTTTGATGCATGCGAATTAGCTGTCATGGCTGCTTTAAAATCTACTAAATTGCCTGTTGCTAATGTCGTTGATGATGAAGTTGTTTTAAGTGAAGATGAAACATTTGATTTACCTATTAACAATGAATTGGCTTTATGCACTTTCGTTAAAATTGGTGATAAAATGGTTATCGATCCAACATTATCCGAACAACAAGTAGCATCTGCTCGTTTAAATGTTGGCGTTACAAAAGATGGTCACATCTGTTCAATGCAGAAAGGCGGAGATGAACCATTAACTAAGGAAGATATTCTTTCTGCCGTTAATTTGGCAGTAACAAAAACAAAAGAGTTAATGGAAAATCTTTAAAGGTCTTCGGGATGGTTAAGATTTCTAAATTCTTTTTTTTCTATTTTTTCATCATCGATTAATAGAAATTTTGTATCTATTTTTTCAATTAATCCTTTAATGTGCAAAACATCATTTTTGATTAATTCATCAATTTCTCCAATAATATTTTTGCTGTATATTGAATGAAGAGGTTCTGATGTTTTTAATTTGTTGGCACTGTCATGGTAGGGTACAATAGCTTGGTATGTATCTTCAATTTCATTAAAGATAGTATCAATATATTTTGTTGAAACATAAGGACTATCACAAGGCAGTATTAATGCATAATCGCTGTTTATATTTGAAAGTCCAGTCATTATCCCAGGCATAGGTCCTTTATTTTTGATTTTATCTTCAACAAATGTGATGGCATAGGCGTAGTCGTCAGGGTTAATAAATTCACTATATTTATTTATTCTGGATTCGTCGTTTAAAACAATTACAACTTCACTGATGTGGTGGTTTAAAGTAGAAAGGACATGTTTGATCATAGGATTATTTTGAATAATCATAGAACCCTTATCTTGACCCATTCTACTGCTTTTGCCTCCACATAAAATGATGCAAGATTTAATATTTTCATTAGTCATATTAAATCCCAAAATTTTTATTATTTAACATATACATCTGCAGTTTCATCAAACGGATTGGTACGTATCATCAATGCAATCATGTAGGGGTAATGTTTGTATAGGTATTTCAAATAATAAACCCACTCATGAATCAGTATGTTGTATACTCTTTCCATATCTCCATTTAAATGGTTGAAATCAGTATCATTAACAAGAGCTAAATCTTTCCTGTGTTCTAATTCTTCATCTAAGTGAAGAATCGCAGTAATTAAACTAGTAAACTCTTCTTTTTCAAGTAAATTGGGATTGTTGATTAAGTTAATAATTAATTCTCTTTTACTTGCAAGAAGTGTTCTCAAACTATCCAAAAACTCTTCCCTTTCTTCAGGGGAGATTTCTGCTTTAAACCGAACAGAAGACTCTTTAAGTTCATTTAATTTATTGTCAAAATCTTCTTCATCCCATGTTTTAATTGATTTTAAATTTTCAGTATTTGCTTTATGTTCATTAACAGTACTTAATTGCTTAATCAAGTTATTTCCAACTTCAGAAAAGAATGTACTCATTAACATGTCTAATTTTTCAAGCATAGCTTCTTTTTCTTTTCTTTCAATAATTTCATCAAGTAAAAATGCTACAAGCAAGATATCAACGGGGATGAAACCTAAATGTGTCCAAACATATGAAATAATATGTTCAGCATCCCCAAGCACTAAATAATTAGATCCATATATCACGATGATTAAAACAACCATTAATATTGAAAATTTCGCTTTCCAACTCAAATGCTTTTCCATATTGCAGTCTCCAATTTTTTTTATCTCTTTTTAGCTGTTATTATAGCTATTGGATTTTCACTAATCATTAAAATTCCACGATCAAGGACTCGTCCATTGGAAACATTAACTTCCGTAATTTTCGGATTATATCCTAAATCTTTAAGTTTATTTATGGCTTCAACTTTAGTGTCTACTAAAATAGCTGTAATTATGATTCTCCCTTCAGGGTTTAATTTTTCATGAACAATGTCCAGGATATTTTCTAACTGCCTGCCGCTGCCTCCAACAACGGTAATATCAATATTGTCAATATATTTTAGGACATTTGCGCCATCATCATTAATTAATGTGACATTATTTCCAAGTCCAAACTTTTTAAGATTTTTAGAGGTTACTTCAATCGCTTCTGGATTGGTGTCAATTGAAATCACATCACCTGCTCTTTGGGCAAATTCACAGGTTATTCCACCAGTTCCACATCCGCAATCAACAACTCTGTCTGTAGGGGTTACTTCTGATTTATACACAATTATTGCCCTTACTGCTTCTTTTGTGGGACCTGGAACATCACAGGATTTAATAAAATCCTTATCTTCTAACATTTATTCCCACCTTTTAAATAAGTTATTTTCAATTTTTAAGGAATCTAAGATTTTTCCAACAATAAAATTAATCAGTTCATCGGCGCTGTCATGTGCCGAGTAAAAACCGGGCATTGCAGGTAAAATAATGGCTCCTTCTTGTGATAATGTTAACATGTTTTGTAAATGTATGCTTCTAAGTGGTGTTTCACGAGGAACAATAACAGTTGGTCTTCTTTCTTTCAAACTCACGTCAGCAACTCTTGTTATTGTATTTGCACCATATCCATTAGCAATTGAGGATAATGTTTTCATTGAGCAGGGAACAATTGCTAGGCCGTCCACTTTAAATGATCCACTATTTATGGAGGCGGTTAAATCATTGAACTCATAGTATTTGTCAGTTAACTTTATAATGTCTTCTACTTTGTAATCGGTTTCCGATTCGATAACAATTTTAGCTGCATCACTTATGACTAAACTGTTTTCGATATTTAATTTTTTTAAAGCTTCAAGGAGTTTTATTCCATATATAACTCCACTAGCTCCAGTAATTGCAATGACTATCATATTTTTCTCCTAGAATAGCTTAATTTGGTCATAATGTATTCCGTGGAATTTCTCACGGTCAATTTCAGGCAAATCTAAATAATGGTCTAATTTTAGTTTCTCTAATTTTGACTTTTCTTCTTGTGGAACGTAGACACTAATGTCTGGTATGTTAAATCTTGCTTTACTTAACGCTCCGATTATGTTGGATATTTCAGTCAATGGGAATAATTTGCCATCAACATTAACTTGAGTTTTCATCTCATCAAAACGGGGGTATTCGGCAATGTTTATAAAGACATAATCTTTATCAAGTTCAAAATCTTCAGCTATTTCCTCCTCTGCTTTTCTAAGGGATTCTGCTTTGATTTTGTACATCTTTTCGGGGAATTTAAAATTGTCTAAACGTATTGTTTTAACTCTTTTTGGAATGATTCTGTTATCTAATCTGTTCATTATATCATTTGCATATTCATTGTCGCAGTGTCTAAATGTTGCGATAATGTCTGAATCATCATATTTATACATCTTTTTCTCATCGATGATGTCTTCATCAATTGTTCTTTTCAATGCTCTTCTAAACATTGAATTTACAATTCTGGTTGTGTGATGTTGATATACGCTTGGATACATGAAATATCTTGAAACCAACGCTCCTTCTGCTGCTTGAACGCCTTTAATGTCAAGAATCAATCCGTCCTGTAATTTCAAATTGGAGATTATTCTTTCGTAATCGATTATTCCATAAGAAACTCCTGTATTGTGGGAATCTCTTAGAAGGTAATCCATTCTATCCACATCAAGTTCCCCTGAAACGATCGGACCCAAGGTTCCCTTTCCGTTAATAATGTCTACAATTTCGTCAACGTCGAATTTTTCTTCAAGCAAGTCTCTCATTGATGTTTTTATAATTACGTATTTTGATAATTCTTCATGGGGAACAGATAATACTCCTTCGGATACATGGGAAAATGGACCATGACCTATATCGTGTAGAAGTGATGAAGCCCTAATCAACTCTATTTCATCTCTACTTAAATCTAGTTCTTCTGCAAGTTTAGATCCAAGATTCATTGTTCCAACGCAATGTTCAAATCTTGTATGTGTTGCTCCAGGATAAATTAAACTTATTAATCCAAGCTGTTTTATTCTTCTTAAACGTTGGAATTGAGGCATATCCATTATTTTTACTTCAAAACGGTTTAGGCTAATATCTCCATAGACACTATCTCTGATAAATTTCTTTTTATCCTTCATTTTATCAGTCGCTCCAAGATCCTATCCATTCTTCACTGTCGTTCCAAATTTTATCTATTGTATTGTTTATATCTGTAGTGTTGTTTGTTAAAGTAGTGTTATTTGTAGTATTGGTTGTATTTTTTGGTTTGATTGTTGGCACATAGTCAATTTCTTCCGGGTTAAATGAATCATTATTTATGGGTATCAATTTATATGAGTCATTATCTTCGTGTATTGTTAATGTTGCAAATGCAGAACTAATACAAAATGCAATAACTGCAATTATTAAAAATATGATTAAATGTGCTTTTATTGAATCTTTCATAATAACACTTGTTTTAATTTATTCAATTATTATTTATTTTAAAAGCTATTATTTAATATTTTCTTAAAATACTTATTTTTAATGCTTTTCATGTTTCTTTTTCAACTTTTCAAAAAATATGTAGAAAAAATGCGTTCAAATTAAATGGAGGATGTTTTCAAATAAAGAAAACTAAAACAGCAGTGAAATATTGATTGTTAGTCAACCCAGTTAATTTAAGAGATAATTTGAAAAATATTTTTTTTTATTCACCTCTGCGTTGGGTTGGGGGGAATTTGTTAGTTGGATCTTTGACCTGTCTATCATGGTTTCGGTCATTTTTTCTATTTTTTTCTACTAAATTTGATTGTGCCGTGTTTAGTATTCTTTTAACGGCATCTTTTCTTTCTTTGGGGTCGTTTGATAAGAGGTCAGGTATGTCTAGTTTTATTAGTTTGAATAAAATGTTGAGATTGGTTTTGTATTTGTGTTTTAAGTTTTTATCTTTGTGTTTTTCTTGTATTTTTTGGTCTGCGTCGAGTTTCATTGCCATTAAGTAATTAAACATGAATATGTTGGCGTAGAAGTCCTTGTTGTATTATTTCTTCTGAGGGTCTGCTGAAGTTTTCTATGTGGATTATGTTTTTTAATCTGTCAAAATTGGTTTCTATTTTCCATCTTTTGTTGTATAATTCTTTTAAAATCTTGTGTGGTGAATTTTTCGAATGGTAAATATGCTTGCAAGTATTTCTGTGTATTTTTTTTTCCTTTTTTGGTTTCGAGTTCTATTTCTGTTATTCGTATCTCAGCACTTTGTGATTCTAATGCTTTTTTCTTGGTTTCTTCATCATGGAAGTTTTTTGTGCGTATTGAGTTTATTGTGATGTCTATGGTTTCATCGTTGGTTTTCATGTTCTTTCGTTCATGTTGAAAGTCATCTACTCTTAAGCGTATTATGAAATGGGAATTTATACTCATGTGTTTTAGCATTAGTTCAAGAGAGGCATATCCTCTGTCGTAGGTTGTGGATGGTGTTGGTCATATTTATTCTTTGATTTAAATTGTCTAAATGTTTTAATGCTAGTTCTACTTCGTTTATTTTTTTTTTTTTTTTTTACTATTGGTTATTGTAGAGGTTAATATGAAATCTGTTTGTGTATCTGCTTATGCATGAGGACTCTAAAATCTGATTAATTCCTTTTTTAATCTATTGAGGTGAGGGTTATTTAATTCTTTTAGTTGTTTTTCTGTGTATCCAATATTTGGTGCATCGCAGATGCTGGTATCACCTGCCAGTATTGAATATCTTTTATAAAGACCTGGTCTATCCGGGTCATTGTAAATTCCGTCGATAAAGTCTTCATTCATGTCTACATAGCAAATATGATTAAGCAATTTTCTTCTTTGATAAAATATCGGATTTAGTTAAAGTCATATTTTTATCCTTCTTATCACTTCTAATAAAATTTTATAGCTTCTACAGCAGTTGTTCGACCACAATCATAGAAAAGATATTTGATTATACTTTCTAAAGTAGTTTTTCGATTTCGAACAAAATGCACTTTTCCATCATCATATTATATAATTTTCGATTTTCATATTTATCTAAGTTTGCCCAAGTTTCATTACAATATTCCATGAAATTTATCATCAAAAACAACTCCTAAATCAAAAAAAAATCATGAAATTCTAAATAACTATTATATAAAAATATAATTTACCAATATTTAATATTAACTGTTGACAATACTTGAAAATTAGATATAAAATAATTTAAACTAATTTAAAAACTATTAAAATAATTATGTCTAATTACAAGTAAATTAAATGAATTTAGAACAAAAAAAATAATCAAAAATGAAAAATCAATGAAAAATCAAAAAACCCCCTAAAACAAGTAATAAAATAAAAAATAAACCATATAACATAATATAATATCAAATAAAAGATTTCAATAAGAAAAAATAAGAAAATAAAATAATATAATTAAAAATTAAAAAATAAATTTCTTAAATTAACTGGGTTGATTGTTAGTAGAAAGTTTAAAATATGAGTTCAACAGGCAATGCAATAAAAAATCAATTTAGGTGGACACTCTTTATAATTGTCTTTAAAATTAAATTTTTAAAAAATTTAATGAAAATAAACTATTATTTTAAAATATTTATATTAAAATGTTTAATTTTTAATAAATTTTATGAAAATAATCTTATATTTTTTAGATTATATTACTATTAATATTCAACACATTTATATATGAGTAAAATAAAGTATTAATTAAATAAAGTTTAACAGAATAATTTTAAAGTATTCTATAAAAAAATATTTTTAATTTTTTGTTAATTTTATTTTAAAATAAGTAATTTTATCAGAATTTGAGTTTTATAACATATCATTTATATGATTTGAGTTTAACTAAATTTTCTAATTAATTTATTGGTAGTTGAACTTTTTGCATCTTTTTTTAAAAAAATTTGCAATTTCAATTAATATTCTAAAACAGGTGAATTTAATGAAAAAATTAAATATATTGCTGATATTGGCTATCATTTTAATTTGTTGTGTTGGTACAGTTAGTGCAACAGATACAAATGAAAGTGCAATAATTGAGGAAAGTGATGTTATTGGAGCAGATGTTGCTGATGAATCACTTGTAGACGTTGAAAAGAATGTGATTACAGTTGATGAAAATAATTTAAATAGAACTAATGTAAATAATGGTGTACTAAATTTAAGTGTAATGTACACTGTAACTAATACTACATATACTAATTTCTTTAATTCCGATGGAAGCTTAAATGTTAGTTCACAGTGTGATGCTTTAAGATTCAGGGGTTCATTTATAGATATTCCTTTTAAAAACTTTGTGATTAATAGGAATATAGGATTATATTTTTCAAATGATACTGTATTCCAAAACACTGGCTTTAAATTAACTGCTGAGGGGTTATCTCTTAATGGAGCCAAATTTAGTGGTGATAATTGGACTGGTAATGGGGCAGTAATTTATATTAACAGAAATAACATTGAGGTAAAAAATCTATTTATAAATGTCACTGCTCCTAATGGTGTTGATTTTCATGGAATTGATGTTTTGAATTCTAATTATGTAAAGTTATTAAATAATACAATTAATTATACTGTTCCCTATGCTAACTCTAATTATTATAACTATGTAATTAGGGTTAAGGATAGTCAAAATGCAAAAATTGCAAATAATACTATAAATGCTTATTTGCCTCTTAAGGATGTTAATTTTAACGTTCCAGGCATTACTTTTCCAAACATTGCAACAGATCTTGTTGCGGGCGCAGCTATACAATCATCCAACAATTTGAACTTTACTAACAATGTGATGCGTATAAATGTATCCTGCAGGGCAGGAAGCTATCCAACTTTAGATTCTGTTATTATTGTTGATTCAAATGATTCATATATTGGTCATAATGACATTGTTGAAATTGATAAAGTCACTCAACATAACCAAGCTAACTATTTGTATGCTGTAGACGTGTATAAATGTTATAATATTGTAATTGATGCTAATAAAATTAGACTTAATAGTGATGGTGGAGGATTTATTGTTAATAATGGTACTGGAGCAGCATATGGTGTTCAACTCACTGGTTCACACACAGGTGTAGTTATTTCTAATAACAACATTACCACTGTTAATAATGGTCCTAATCTTGGTATTTATTCCCAAAATTACTATGGAGATACTAGTTTAACTATTGTTGGCAATAATATTGATGTTACAGGTTCTGCAGGAACTGATTCATGGTCATTAGTATCTGGCATGGAATTACAAGATGATTATGCTAATGTAACTGGCAACACTATTCTTGTTAATAATGTTGCAGGTTATAATCCATCATTCAATGCATTTGGAGTTAGTTACGCTCAATGGACTTCTGGAAATCATATCTATGATATATACAATAATAATATTCTTGTTAAAAATGGAACATATGCGGTTTATTTAATGAGTGCAGTTAATACTACTGTGCATTATAATGCTTTAAAAACTATTAACTCCGCTGGTACTGTTAACTGTGGTGATGCTGCAGTATATATTGGTGGTGGAAGCGGTAATAGTGTTAGTAATAATTATTGCCGAGACATTATAAACACTATTTCATCTTCTTTCATAGATTTAAAAATACCCTTTGCGAATATTTATAAATCTGGTTCTTATTTAGGAAATTCTCCAAAAATAGGAAATGCTTTGGAAGATATCAATGGTTCTGATACATTAAATAGTAATCACTCAATAGATTTATCTATGGATGATGAAACTACATTGAATGTTGAAGATAATTTGGATGATGAAACTACATTGAATGTTGAAGATAATTTGGATGATGAAAATGTAAAATCAAATAATGATAATGTTTTAAGGGATGAATCAGATAATTCCTCTAGAGAAAATTCTCCACGTGTTATTTATGTTGGGCCAAATACTGGAAAGGGTAATGGATCTTATAATAATCCTTTTAAAAACTTAGAAATAGCTAATAATGCTATTTTAGATGGAGATGGAAATGGGAAAGAAGATAATCTAATAGTCAAAATTTTTGAAGGAACTTATGATTTTTATTATAGTTTAGGTTTTGAAGTTAAACCTTTTGGTAATTTAACTATGGAACCGGTTAGTGGTAAAGTAATTATTAAATCACGTCGTAATGATAATCATATAATTGTTGGTGGACTTAAAAATTTTTGGAAATATAACAATTTAATTTTTGATGCTTCAAAATGTAATTATGATATTAGGGGGGAGACTCTTAAAGGCGAATTTTATAATTGTACTTTCACTGGTTTCAATAAAAATAATCTTTTTGGTGCTTATTTTGGTAAAAATATTACATTCATGAATTGTAAATTCATCAATATTGATTGTCCGACAGAATCCATGTTTTATAATATTTGGTATGAAAAACTATTTAAATATTGTGTTTTTTCAGCTAATTATTCTAAATTTGCAAAAACTTTTAATGATAATGCAATATTTGAAGATGTTTGGTTAGGTTCTAATGAAATTCCTTCTTATTTTAACATTACAGATTCTAATAAATGTATTATTAAGAGGCATGCGATATTTTCTATTTCTGAAAATTATATTAATGATACTGCTTATGAGATTGTTGGTAAATTAATGTGGAATGATAGTACAAGTGATGGTATTGATCAGTTAGGTCCTATGAATGTTACTTTATCTTCAACTACTGGTGAATTACCAGGCACTGCTGTTTTAGAAAATGGTACTTTCAGAGTAATTTATAGAAGTAATTCTAAAGACCATACAGTTACTGCTAAGTTAGACTTTGAAGAATTGGAATTGAATTTTGAAATAGCAGATATTGATGTGAGTGTTGAAGATATTCTTGTTGGACAATATGCCAATATTACTGTGACTTTACCTGATAATTCAAATGGTATAGTTAACGTAGTGGTTAATAATAAAACTTATACAGTAAATGTTACAGACTCATCTTCTGTTAATATTACTGTTGATGAGATTTTAAATGAAGGAGAATACACTGTATATGCCACATTTAAAGATGAAGTAAATCAGGTTTATGGTGAAGCTTCAACTAATTTCACAGTATCCAAAATTGAAGATTATCAAATAAATATTATAGCTCCAAGTGAAGCTAAAATTGGAGATGATGTTATTATAACAATTAATTTTCCAATTGATGCTACTGGAAATGTAACTATTCAAGTAAATGATGATAAACAAAACCTAACAATAATAAATGGTACTGCTTCTTTAACTTTCACTTCTTTAAAAGAAGGAACTTATTCAGTTATTGTTAATTATGAGGGTGACAATAAATATGATGCTAATGAGAATAGTACTGATTTTACCGTATCTAAAGTTGAAACAAACAATACTGATGAAGTATTAAATATCACAACCCCAATAGGTACAACCACTCCTACATTCAGTATTAATTTACCTGCTGATGCAACTGGTAATTTAACTGTAACCGTGGATGGTAAAAATTACACCCAAGCACTTGTTAATGGTAGTGCTACTGTAAATGTTCCTGCATTATCAGCTGGAAACCATAATATAATAATTACCTATTCTGGTGATGATAAATATGCTCCAATAGTTAAAAATACTACTATTAACATTCCTAAACCTAAATTAACCGGTAAAGATATTACAATGTACTATACTAGTGGATACAAATATAAGATTCTTGTAACTTTGAATGGTGTTGCAGTTAAAGGAAAAAAAGTAATTATTAAGTTCAATAAGAAAACTTATCCAGTCATCACTGATAAAAATGGATATGCTATCTTAAAACTTGATGCAAAACCAGGTAAATACACAATAACTGCAACATATGATAATGTCAAATTAAATAAAAACATCACTATAAAAAGTATTGTTTCTGCTAAAAATTTAAAAGTTAAAAAATCAGCTAAAAAACTTAAAATCAAAGTTTCTTTGAAAAAAGTCAACGGCAAATATTTAAAAGGTAAAATAACATTAAAATTTAAAGGAAAAAAATATAAAGCAAAAACCAATAAAAAAGGTGTAGCGATTTTTAGTATTAAGAAGAATGTTCTTAAAAAATTAAAAGTTGGTAAAAAATACACTTACAACGTATCTTACCTTAAAGATAGTGTAAGTAAAAAAATTACAGTTAAAAAATAGAGTTAATTCTTCTCTATTTTATTTTTTTTTTTTATTTTAAGATCCATAAGTGGAGGTGGATTATGAAAAAGTTTTTTATTTTTTTGATGTTGGTTTTACTTTTAGGAATTAATATTGTATCTGCAAATGAAATTAATGATAATTTAACTTTAGATGATGATTCTTCCAATCTGGAAGTTAGTAATATTACTAATGAATTGAAATCTGATGATTCATCAGATTTAATAAAATCGGGATCTGATGTCATTGTAGTGAATAATTGGGATGAACTTCAATATTATGCATCACAAACAGATAAGGATTATATTGTAAAATTAAAGGAAAATACTAACTTTTATCCTACTAATTCTTCTGATTCAAACTGTCAAATTAAAGTTTTGAATAATTTTACTATTTTAGGTAGTTCTGGAGCATATATTGGTGATAATTCATCAATTCCCAAACTAATCAAATATACTGCTATTATTGTCCAAGATGGGGTTAATGCAGGTTTAACATTAAAAGGCATTGATTTTAAATGGATTAACGTACAGCACAGTCCTGATGCAATATTTCTTCAAATGGCTGGTAAATCAAATAACTCATTGGTGAATTGCTCATTTAGTAATATTAATACTAAGTTAGGTCATTCCTGTATTGTGTATTTAAAAAGAGGTTATGCAACTTTAGATAATTGTACTTTTATTAATTGTACAACTGATTTTGGTTGTGCTAGTATTTTTGAACGTTATCATTTTAAATCTGCGCACATGTTTGTGAAAAATTGTTATTTTGGAAATAATTATGCTAGAACTGAACCTGGTTGTATTAATAATTGTGCTCTTTTAACTGTTTACAATACTACATTTTATAAAAATAGGTCTTTTTGGTGGGCTGGAGCAATTCATACTCATGGTGGAGCTAATACAACTATTTATGATTCTAATTTCACAGATAATGTAGCTGGTTGGAATGGTGGAGCATTGTATACTTATAGTTACTTGCAAATTTATAATACAATATTTGAAGGTAATAATTGCACTACTAATAATGGTGGAGGAGCAATTGGAGCTTGTAATTATGAAACAGCACCTCATATTTATATTGAAAATTCTTTATTTAAAAATAATGAAAATCTTTGCTGGGCTCTTGATAACACATCAACAACTGGAACTGGTCGTGGAGGAGCAATTTCTATAATGGATGAAGGTTCAATAGAGGTTAGAAATTCGACTTTTATTTCAAATGCGGCTTCAATTGGTACAGCAATATGTGTATTAGATCCAGGTGGGGATTGGGGTTCTCCAAATGTTATCATTGAAGGAAATAAATTCATTAATCATACTAGATATGGTGATGTTTTATATGTTGAATTAGGTTCATCAAATGCAAGTATTTCGGATAATTATTATTTGGGAAATTCAATTGAATTTTCAAGGTTAAATCTTGAATTATTAGATGTTAATGATGATAATGCTTCATTTAAAATTAATTCGAAATTAGTTAATCCCCAATATTATGATTCAGATATTTTAGATAAAACGCTTTATGATGTTTATGTGGATAATAAGTATTTTAAAACAGTAAATTCAACTAGTTTTACTTTAGATTTTGATGATTTGGACATTTTTAATTGTATATGTTATTCCAAGTATTTCTAATCATAAATCAAACAGTTTAACAGTAATTAGTACTCGCGAATATATTTTCATTTCAAAAAATTATGGAAATGATGCTAATAATGGATTATCAAGGTCGAATCCTGTTTTTTCAATTAAAAAAGCAATTGAACTTTCTAAAAATTGTAAAAATATTTTAATTATGGATGGGGATTTTTATGAAGAAGATCTTCAAATAAATAATGATTTGACAATTAAAGGTGAGGGTAATGCTAAATTTATTGGTAGTATTTCAAAGTCTATGTTTAGTGTAAATGCCAGTAATTTCACTATTAAAAATATGAATATTGTTAATTTAACTGGAAATACTTTTGTTAAACAGAATAACGGTAATTTAATTATTTTAAAATGTTTAATAATGGATAATTTAGTATCTAAATTTATAGATTCTACTTCTGTTGAAATAGTTAATTCTATAATTATGAATAATAATGCAGTTATAGTTTATAATAATGGATTTGCATCAATTAAAAATTCGATTTTAATAAATAACAAAAAGGATATTATTTCTGGTAACATTGAGAATATTAATGTTAATTATAATTGGTGGGGTAACAATTTAAATAATTTAACTAAACCTAATAATTTAAAAATGGATAATTGGTTAATTTTAAATATTACTTCAAATTCAGATTCTCTTGAGCAAAATCAAGTGACATTAGTTCAGTTTGGTTT
This sequence comes from Methanobrevibacter sp. V74, assembly GCF_963082495.1. Classification (NCBI taxonomy): domain Archaea; kingdom Methanobacteriati; phylum Methanobacteriota; class Methanobacteria; order Methanobacteriales; family Methanobacteriaceae; genus Methanobrevibacter; species Methanobrevibacter sp. V74. The sequence goes on along the minus strand of NZ_CAUJAN010000002.1, from coordinate 175,077 downwards.
TAATCTGGTTAATGGCGATGAATATTTGGATTTTCCTAAATTTAATTTAAAAATTATCCCAGTTAATGGAAGTATTAATAAAAATATTACAGATTGTTATTCTACAGTGGAGTATACCTTAACAGAGTTATATGATGGGTCTTTAACTGCTAGTTATAATGGAATTTTCACCACGATTAATTTTAAATTTTTAAAATCTGATCCTAATATTTCATTTAAGGCTAAAAATGTTATGTATGGTGATAATTTAGTTGTTGAAGTCAAACTTCCAAATGATATTAGTGGCAATTTAACAGTTTGTGTTGGCAATTTAACTCAGGTAAAAGAAATTGCAAATGCTAATACAATATTTATTTTTGAAAATTTAAAAGCAGGTAATTATCCAATCATTATTAACTATACTGGAGATAAAAAATATTTGCCTCAAATTAAAACAACTTCGGTTACAGTATCTAAATATAATTCTTTTACTAAAATTTTAATTAATGAATTTGTGGTTGGTGGTGATGTTGTTTTAAATATCACTGTTAATGATGATGCTACAGGTAATGTAAGTATTTCAGTAAATGGTGTTGTTAACACATTAATTTTAGAAAATGCAAAAGCATCATATACCATGAAAAATGTAAGTAGAGGGGATTATTTTATCAGAACTATTTACAGTGGAGATGATAAGTATTTATCTAGCGAAAGTTCATATAATCTTGAAGTAGATAATTTAAATTCAACTATGGATGCGGTAATTGAAGATATTACTTATGGCGAAATGGTTACTATACAGATTACTTTAAATGATAATGCTACAGGGAATGTAAGTGCTACAATTGATGGTAAAACAAATACATCTAGTGTTGTCAATGGAAAATCAACAATAACTTTTGAAAATATTGATGCTGGAATCAAAAATGTTGTAATATTTTATACTGGTGATGATACTTACTTTAATAAAACAATAATTAATAATTTCACAATAAATAAGACTAATCTGTCATTTAATATTTCATCCAGCAGTATAAAAATTGGTCAGGATGCAATTATTTATATTAGTGTTCCTCCAAAGGTAAGTGGAACATTCACTATTAATGGAGTTACATTAAAAATCCCATTATCTGGTAATTTAGTTTATATAATTGAAGATTTAGAAATTGGTGAATATACATTTGTTGCAACATATTCAGGTAATAATTATTTTACTGTTTCTAATTCCACCACATTTAGCGTATCGGATTATCCTAATTCCCAATGGGTAAATGAAGGTTTTGACACTAGCAATAGTGGAAAATCAATATATGATAGTGAAGTTAATGGTAATGTATTTTGGAATCAAACTATCGGTGGTGAAATTGTTGGTAGTCTGATGATTGATTATGAAGGCAATATTTATGTAGCAACAAAATCTAGAATTTATTCTTTTACAAGTAATGGAACTCCAAGATGGAATTGTTCATATGGAACACATGATGGTAATTTTTCAGGAATCACAATTGGTCGGGATGTAATAATTTCACCAAAATCTGGAGATACATTATACTTTATAAATCAAACAACTGGTGAGATTTATGGGAGTTCTAATATATATCAAGGATCTAGTTTATTTTCACCTATTATTGATTCTAATGCAAATTTATACATTGTTAGTGAGTATCAAGTTTCATCAAACAATTATAATCTTGTTATAGTTCCATTTAAGGCTTGGAAGCATGGTGGACAAATTAAAATAGTTGATTTAGGTAATGTAAAACCTATTGCTTCACCAACACTAAATGATGATATTATAGTTGTTTTATCCCAAAACACTCTTAGAGTAATTGACGCTAAAACGTTGAAAACTATTTTTATCAAAAGTGGAAATTATGCTAAAGTAAAGCCGGTTATTGGTGAAGGAAACATAATTTACACGATTCATGATGATTTTATTGTTGCATATAACAGTTCTGGTGCTCGAATGTGGAAAACAAAAGTAACTGGAGGTGTTGGAAACAAGATAATTCTGAATCATGAAAAAGGAGTATATTCAGTTAATTCACAAGGTAAATTATATAAATATGATTTAATTAGTGGTATCGAATCTTTAGTTAGTGATTTGAGTATAAGTTCTGGTGTTTTAATAGATAATAATGGAAATTTGTATTTTGCTTCTGGTAAAATGTTTTATGGAATCAATAGTGATGGTAAAGTTTTGTGGAAGTCTGATTTGGGATGTAAAATAACTGGAAATCCAATAATGAATGCTGATGGTATGATTTATGTCACTTCTGAGGATAATAGTATTTTTGCATTAAATAGTTCTGAATTAATTAATCCTAATTTATCTGTTTTTGTTGAAAACGGTACTGCTGTTGGTGATGTGAGGATTATAATTACTTTAAATAATCAAGCATCAGGCAATATCTCTTTTAAAATTGGTGAAAAAATATATGAATATATTATTGATAAAGGAGTATTTCAAATAACTATTCCAAATTTACCAATTGGTAATTATTCAATTAACGTCACATATAGTGGTGATATGAGATTTAATAAGGTTAGTAAATTGGCTAGTTTTGTTGTTAAGGATATTCCAATGATTAATATGAATAACAAGATTCAATCTGATGGAAATTCAATTTTCACTATTAGTCTACCTGATGATGCAATTGGGAATTTAACTATCTATGTTGATGGTACAGCTTATATTATAAATCTTGTCAAAGGTAGTGCTTTATTAAAAATTCCAGATCTATCTTCTGGAAATCATAATATTTCTATTATATATCTTGGGGATGATAAATATGCAGCGAATATTCATTACTGTGTTGTAAATATTCCTCCTGTGAAGTTATCTGGCTTTGATGTTATAATGCCGTATACTAGTGGGGTTAAGTATAAAGTTAGACTAACTTGGGGAAATGTAAATTTAGTTGGTAAAACCATAACTTTCATGGTAAACGGTAAAAAAACACAAGCTAAAACTGATAAATATGGTTATGCTTCATTTAAGATTAATTTAAATCCTAGTTCCAAAAAATACACCGTAATATCAATGTATAATGGAGTTAAAACAACTAATAAAATAACAGTAAAAAGCATAATATCTGCTAAAAATCTAAAAGTTAAAAAATCTGCTAAAACACTTAAAATTAAAGTATCTTTGAATAAAATCAATGGAAAATATTTAAAAGGCAAAAAAATCACTTTAAAATTCAAGGGCAAAATATATAACGCAAAAACCAATAAAAAAGGACTTGCAACTTTTAATATTAAGAAAAACATTCTTAAAAAATTAAAAGTTGGAAAAAAATACAGTTATAATGTATCTTACTTAAAGGATAATGCAAATAAAAAAATTGCAGTTAAAAAATAATGTTATTGATAATATAATGTTATTTTTATATTATTTTTTTATTTAATTAATTGTTTAATACTAAAATGAAGGTGAAACGATGAAAAAACAGTTAAAAGTTTTTGTTTTAACAATGATGATTTTATTAATTTGTTGTGTTGGGCAAGTTAGTGCAACAAATGATAATAGTTCATTAACCTATGATGGAGATGAAATAATTGTTAATGATATTGATAATGAGAACATATTAAGTTCAGTTAATAATAATCAAAAATCATCTGAAGAGTTTTATGAAGTTCATGTTGGTCAAAACATCACTGAAGATGGAGGTAATGGTTCTTATGAAAATCCTTTTGCAACTCTAGATTTAGCATGTATTGATGTTAATGGCAAAGGTAATGTAAAAATTAATATATTTGATGGAATTTATTATGTTGGATCAAACTTAAAATTTAATACAAGTAATTTATTAATGCAATCCATTAATGGTGGAAATGTTATTATTAAACCAGTTAACTCTAATAGTTATTCACAGTCACTAGGATTTGTTTCTGCGTCTTCTAATTTTACATTTTCTAATATTACTTTTGATGCAAAAGATTATGGTTATGTACAAAATTATACTCCAATTAGTGGTAATTATAGTTGGTTTAATGTAGTGAAAGGTAAATTTATGGATGGCAAATTTCATAATTGTACTTTTTTAAATTTTTACCGTACTTATGTTTTATCTTACCATTCTCCTTTTGAATTTATTAATTGTAAGTTTAGTAAGTGTGATATAATTCTTGAAAAATATTATTTTAATGTTAAGGCATTATTTAAATACTGTATTTTAGATAAAGATCCTGAGTCTCATTTTTTTGCAAGAATGATGACTACATCACAAATAGGAATGTTAAAAGATTGTTGGTTCTGTCAAAATACTCTTCCTAATTATGTTGTTACCCTTAGTGGGCAGATGACTTATTATCCTTCAGGTACGTGGGCTATTGGTAAATGTTTAGTTTCAAGTTATGCGGTATTTTCTATTTGTGAAAAGTACTTGGGAAATAATAAATATGAAATCATTGGTAAATTAATGAGGAATGGTACAAATGAAGTTATTAAAAATATAAGACCTATGGTGGTTAATTTATCTTCAAATACAGGTGAATTAGCATGGACTGCAATTTTAGAAAATGGTACTTTTAAAGTAATTTACACTAGCAATTCTTCAAATAACAAGATCACTGCTAAATTAGATGAACAAATAATTAATTTAAATTTTAAAAATATTGGCATTAATGCAAGCTGTAATAATATTCATCCTACTGAAAATGCAAATATAACTGTAAATTTGCCTGAGGCTATATCTGGCATTGTTAATGTTACTATTAATAATAAAACTCATTCTTTAAGTATAAATAATGAAGCTTTAGTTAATGTAACTATTAATGATTTAGATGAAGGTAATTATACGGCTAATATTTACTTTTTTGATAAAGTAAATCATATTCATGGTTTAACTTCAGTTAATTTTATTGTATCTAAAGTTGATGATTATCAGATTTATGTAATCGCTCCAAGTGAAATCAAAGTTGGTGAAAATGCAACTTTAAAAATTATTGTGCCTGCTGATGCTAATGGTAATATTGATGTTTTTGTAGGGGATAAAAATTATACAAAAGAATTAACTAATAGTACTATTAATATTGATATTCCAAATTTAGTTTTTGGAAATAATAATTTAATTGTGAAGTTTTCTGGAAATAAAAAATACAGAGAAAAAACAAAAAATGTTATTGTAACTGTTGATAAGATTAATCCGTTAATTAATATCCTAATTCCTAGTGATGTTAAAGTGGGTGATGAGGTAAATATAACCTTTAATTTAGCTAATGATGCTACTGGAAACCTAACTGTTGAGCTTAACAATATAAAACAAAATTTAACTATTATAAATGGTGTTTCAACTTTAAATTTAAGCTTTTCTGAAGAAGGAACTTATATCCTAATTTTAAATTACAAAGGTGATGATAAATATTGCTCAAATGAAAACACAACTTGTATTAAAGTATCTAAAGTTCAAATCGTTAATATTGATAAAGTATTGGATATAAATTCTTTTAAAGACAATAGCCTATATTTTGCTATTAATTTACCTTTAGATGCAACTGGTAACTTAACAGTTAGTGTTGGTGGTAAAAATTATGTTGAAACTTTAGTAAAAGGCAATGCTAAAATTAAAATCCTTGAATTATGTGAAGGTGAACACAATGTTAATATTGCATATTCTGGGGATGATAAGTATGAATCATTTGCTAAAAACATTTCTGTATCTATTTTAGAAACTAAACTGGTTGGAAATAATGTGGTAACATTTTATACAAGTGGAAATATATTTAAAGTTAGATTAACTCAGGGAAATATGGCTTTAAGTGGCAAAACAATAATTTTCAAAGTTAATAGTCAGAAAATATTTGCAAAAACTGATAAAAATGGATTTGCTTCATTTATAATTAATTTAAATCCAAGCTCTAAAAAATACACAATAACATCATTGTATAATGGAATTAAAACAACTAACAAAATAACAGTAAAAAGCATAGTGATTGCTAAGAATTTAAAACTTAAAAAATCAGCTAAAACACTTAAAATCAAAGTTTATTTGAAGAAAATCAATGGAAAATATTTAAAAGGAAAAAAAATCACTTTAAAATTTAATGGCAAAATATATAACGTAAAAACCAATAAAAAAGGACTTGCAACCTTTAATATTAAGAAAAACATTCTTAAAAAACTAAAAATTGGGAAAAAATACACTTACAAAGTAAGTTATTTAAAAGACAGTGTAAGTAAAAAAATTACAGTTAAAAAATAGAGATTAAATAATTCTCTATTTTATTTTTATTTTCATCTACTAGCATTAGCTTAACTAGTCAGATTTCATAATATCTTATAAATTATAGTTTCTTATCAAAAGTTTATACCTAATGAATTATAGATATATATTCATGGAAAAATTCAATAACAAAATTGAAAAACATTTAGAACTTTCTGAAATTACAGATATGTTGAAAGAGTACAGAGAAGATTATAATGTTTACCGACGTCTTTTGATAATTCACATGGTTGCAAACGGTGAAAGTATTGCTAAAGCCTCAAAAAACATTAATATTTCAAGAAAAACTGGTGAACGATGGGTTAGACAGTATAATGAAAATGGTGTTGATGGTTTATTTTCAAATTATTCCAATTGTGGAAGGAAATCTTACTTGACTGACCAACAATTAAAAGAATTAAACGAAATAATAACTGGGAATGAAGAAAAATATAATTTAAAAGATGTACAAAATTTAATTGAAGAAAAATATGGAATAACATATAGCGAAAAGCAAATATGGGTCATTACAAGACAAAAACTAAATTTAAACTATGGAAAAACCATTCATTAAATATAATACACATCCTGAAAATCCAGAAAAAGATCTTAAAAAAACCAAACACAACTGACATAAAAACTGAATATTTTGCTTTTTTTAGAAAATAAATGTAACAGGATTTCAAGGAATTAATTGCAACTCATACATGGAAGTAAAATACAAAAAACAATGCATTCAATTTGTAATTACATCATGTCATTACAGTATTGAAAACATGAACAACACATTCGGTAAACAATTAATCGAATATTCAATAAAACAATGAAAACTTATCTGATAAAGAAATAAAAAGATATTTATCCTCGAAATCACTAAATGAAATGGATTTGATAAATAAAATCAATAATGAACCATATAATGACAATTCACAACAAATTTCCATTGAAAAAGTTCAAAAGATCTGCAGGAAAGAAGACAACAATAATTCCAGAAAAATAGGAAATGAAAAGATCAAGATTACTGGATAATCTATCAAATCCCAAAATCAAAGTCACTGAAAAAATACAGAAAAACCTGCACAAGCCAAATTTTCATCAATTATGGACTTATTAAACGGATTTATACTCGATGGAATACTTGGAAACTACAAACAAGCAGAATTACCTCTAATGCACCAAAACCTAGAAAACATCCCATGAATTAATCACACCAGAATAAATCAATTTTCATTTCGACATAGAATACAACGCAATATAAATTATACGCACACATAATGTCCATGAACAGTTGTTTCATCCCCAAATTAAAAGATAAAAGTTATATTGACGAACGATACAAAATTACAGAAAATGACTCAAAAATCAAAAATTGAACTCACAAAAGACAGATTAAAATAAATTCCACAATCCTGACCTAAAAAGAAAAAATACAGTAAAACAAAAACACTTAAATTTAAGAATACTGACAATAACACTAGAAAACGGAACAACAGAATTTACTACTAACCAACATTATTAGATAAAAAACTTCACAATAGAAGATTTCAAAAAACTCTACAATCTACACGGGGAATCGAAATCAATTGTAATACAATGAAAAACAGACTGAACATTGAAAATTACACAGGAAAAAATACGAATAACAATTGAACAAGACATATAAAGTAATATAAAAAAGGAAAAAACATGAAATCAAAAATTGAGTTGATGACATTGATAAAAAAAATAGAAAAGACAGTTTAAAATTGAACAAAAGCCAAAACTCAATAATTTCTGCCAACAATCCAATTTCAATAAAAAAATATATATATTAATAATATGATATTGGTATAATATGCAGTAAATTTAGGCATACCTAAATATGCTTAATTTTATGGTGGTGTTTGTTATGAACGAAAATGTTTCAATTTTTAATCGTAAATGGAGTACTCATGATATCATGATTACAGCTGTACTTTCAATAGCTTTAGGACTATTAAATATTCCTTTAACTTATGCAACTGCTTATTTAATGGCTTTTCCAACATTTTTCCCATTTATTATGGGTATAGGATTTTTCCCACCTATTTTGGTGGCATATCTTATACGTAAACCTGGAGTTGTTTTATTGTCTTCTCTTATTATTATGGTATTGGGAGTGCCATTTACCCCATATGGTGTTATGATGTTAGGTCAAGTTTTAATGTATGGACTGCCATTGGAAATTGTTTTCTTAATCGGCAGGTATAAACACTTTGAAAGCTGGTTTATGGCTATTGCAGGTATTGTGGTAAGTGTTGTTGGTGGAATTTTATATTTTGTATCCTATGGAATATTGAATATGGACATTACAATTCAATTGCTTGCTGTTGTTGAAACTGTTATTGGAGGAGCAGTATTTGCAGGATTATTATCTAAATGGATAGGGGATGCTGTTTTAAAAACAGGTGTTATCCAATAATAAAATTTAATTTTATGGAATATCTGCCAAAATCAAGAGGAAAATGCTTAAAAATAACTGATTTTGGTCAATACTCTATATGTTTTAATAAACTGTTTCTTTTTTGAGGGATATTTATGAGTAGTTTTTTGAGAACTTTTTCTTATGCAAAAGAACATAAAAATAAAATATATTTAGCAATACTCCTTATTTTTTTCAGTGTGGTTTCAGAATTAATTACATTTATTTTAACATATGATATAATCATTAGTTTTGTTGAAAAGCATTCAATAACTGTTGAGTATCTTATAATAATGGGATGCGCCATTATTCTTTTCTTATTTTTAAAATCGGTTCTGTATATAAAAGGATTGGATTTCTCTCATGAGGCTGCATACGATACTTTATTGGGTATGAGGATAAAATTTGCTGAAAAAATGACCAAATTGCCATTAGGTGTCATAAATCAGAAGGGCACAGGCAGTTATAAAAAAAACTTTGTAGATGATATTGAGCAAGTAGAACTGATTTTAGCCCATATGATTCCTGAAGGGCTACCTTACATGATTATTTGTATTCTGGTATATATTATGCTATTTGTTCTTGATTGGAGATTAGGTGTTTTAACTGTCGCTTCAACTTCAATAGGTCTTGTGGCTATAATGTTGATGATGAAATCCGGTGTGGAGAAGATGAAATATTACTATGAATCTTCAAAAAATATGAATTCCAATATAGTTGAGTATATTGCCGGAATGGAAGTTATAAAGATTTTCAATAGAACTACAAGTTCCTATGAGAAATACGCTTCCTCTGTTGAAGACTATAAAAAATATACTCTTGACTGGTATAATGAATCATGGAATTACATGGCGGTATATGCAGCTGTAATGCCATGCACAATACTGTTTTCATTACCTTTCGGTACTTTATTTTATTTTCAAGGAAGCTTGGCTCTTTCAACATTTATCTTTGCATTATTAATCTCACTTAGTTTAGGATCTCCTTTAATAAGGATGGTTACATTTTTACCATTGATTCCCAGACTTAATTATCAAACCGATGCTCTTGAAGAAACTTTTAGTGGAGATGAACTTCACATAACTGACAAATCATCAAGACCTGAAAATCATGACATCGAATTTAAAAATGTTTGCTTTGCATATGATAAGAAAGAAGTTATCAAAGATGTTTCATTCAAAGTCGATGAAAATTCTGTAACTGCATTAGTTGGTGAATCTGGAAGTGGTAAAAGTACACTTGCTCGGCTTCTAGTTCATTTTTGGGATTTGAATGGTGGAGAAATTACCATAGGTGGAATTAACATAAATGATATTTCATTTGGAAATTTAATGAATTTAATCAGTTATGTTTCTCAGGACACCTTTTTATTCAACGAATCAATCATGGAAAATATTCGAATCGGAAGGCCTGATGCAAGTGATGAGGAAGTCATATCTGTTTCAAAACTTGCACAATGCCATGATTTTATAATGGAATTGGACAGGGGATATGATACGGATGTTGGAGATGCTGGAAACAAACTTTCTGGTGGTGAAAAACAAAGAATCACAATTGCCAGAGCAATTCTAAAGAATGCACCTATTATAATTCTTGATGAAGCAACAACATTCACCGATTCAGAAAATGAGGATAAAATACAGGAGGCATTAAATTCACTTGTAGGTAAAAAAACTTTAATCGTAATAGCTCATCGTCTTTCAAGCATCGTCGAATCGGATAATATAATATTAATGGATGATGGTAACCTATTAATGCAAGGAACACATGAAAAATTGCTTGAAGAGTCTAATCAATATAAATTGCTATGGCAATCTCACATGGAATCATTAAACTGGGATATAAATGTTAAGGGGGAAACATAATGTTGGAATTCAACATGATTAAAATCATCAGAGAACTTCTAAATATTGCAGGGGACTATTCAAAAAATTTAAAAATAGCTTTTGTATTATCATTTTTTGAAGAAATTTTTGCAATTATTCCAATAATGCTGATATTATATGTTCTAAACCAGATAATTTCAAACAGCCTTACAATGGATAATATATGGACTGTAGGCATAGTCATTGTTATGAGCGTTATTTTAAGAACTATAACAAGGCGTTTAATTGACAAGTTTCAAGCAAATATCGGGTTTAAAATCTTTGCAGATGAACGGATGAAATTGGGAGATAAGTTAAAAAGACTTCCGATGGGATACTTTTCACAAAGTAATATAGGCAACATTACAGCAGTCGCCACATCTGATATGAGCTTTATAGAAGAAAATTCCATGATGCAAATTTCAAAAATAGTAACTGCTTTTTTAAATACAGCTATAGGAGTTGTATTTTTAACAATACTGGATTATAGGATTGGAATTATTTCTCTCATCACAGTACTTTTAGCGCTGTTTGCACTAAATAGACATGAAAAAGTAATGGAATTTCACTCAGGCATCAAATTACAAGTTCAATCCAAACTTATTGATGCAGTTATAGAATATATTAAGGGAATTCCAATTATCAAATCATTTAATATGGTTGGAGTTAGATCTAAAAAATTGAATGGGGAATTTATAAAAACAAGGGATGCGGCTATTGAATTTGAGAAAAAATCTAGGTTTCCAATGCTTATCTTTGAAAATGTTTTTTCAATAGGGATTGGAGTAACTATTTTATTCGCCACATTTTTCGCACTCAATAAAAGCATGGACATGATTTTCATGTTGATGATACTTATTTTCATATTCCAGTTTTATATGCCTCTTAAATCATTAGCTGGATTAAGTCCTCAAATATATATTATGGAAAAAGCTTTAGAGAGATATAAATCCATTTCTAATCTTGAAATCATAGATAGCGGTGGAAATGACATAGCTCTTGAACATTTTGATATAGAATTTGAAAATGTCAGCTTTGCATATGAAGAACAGGAAATATTGCACAACATCAGTTTTAAAGTTCCGGAGCATAGTATGACAGCTCTTGTTGGAAGATCAGGTAGTGGCAAAACAACAATAGCTAACTTAATTGCAAGATTCTGGGATGTGGATTCTGGTGAGATAAAGGTTGGAAATGTCAATATTAAAGAAATGACTGCAGATAATCTTCTCAAAAACATGTCAATGGTATTTCAAAATGTTTATCTGTTTAATGACACAGTTTTAAATAACATAAAATTTGGAGATGTGGATGCAACAAAAGATGAAGTAATTGAAGCTTGTAAAAAAGCAAGATGCCATGAGTTTATAATGGAATTGGAAAATGGTTATGATACTATCATTGGTGAAGGAGGATCTTCATTGTCAGGTGGTGAAAAACAGAGGATTTCCATAGCAAGGGCAATTCTAAAGGATGCGCCTATTATAATTCTTGATGAAGCAACTGCCAGTGTTGATCCGGACAATGAAAAACATATTCAAAAAGCTATTGATGAACTTGTTAAAAACAAAACCCTTGTAATGATTGCTCATAAGTTGTCTACAATAAAAAATGCCGATCAGATAATTGTAATTGATAACGGTAGAATCATACAGGAAGGAACTCATAATGATTTAATTAATGAAGAAGGTTTATATGGGGAGTTCTGGCAAAGACGAATTAAAGCTAAAAGCTGGAAAATCAATAAATCAGGTTTTTAAATGATAGGTGAAAATTTTGATCAAAATCAATGATTTGGCTTTTAAGTATGAGAAAAATGATTGCAAATCCATAACAAATATTAATTTTGAAATTTCAAAAGGGGAAGTGGTACTGGTCTTAGGGCCATCTGGCTCGGGTAAAAGTACTTTTGCATTATCTCTCAATGGCATTATACCTAATATCATACCTGGTGAGATGGAAGGGACTGTTGAAATTTGCGGTGAAAAAACTGATGGAACTCCAGTTCATCAATTGACTCAAAAAGTGGGAATTGTTTTTCAAGACCCTGAAGCGCAATTTGTTAGTTTGAATGTAGAGGATGAAATTGTTTTTGCATTGGAAAATCTTTGCTTTTCTCATGATGAAATGGAAAAACGGTTAATTGAGGCACTAAATAAAGTCAACATGTTAGATTATCGCTATAGGGAGGTTTACAGCCTTTCAGGTGGTGAAAAACAAAAAATTCTTTTAGCTGCATTAATAGCTATGCATCCTTCTGTTTTCATTTTTGATGAACCAACAGCTAATTTAGACCCTTTCGGTACTTTAGATTTTTTTGAAAAGTTAAAGGACCTTAAAAAAGTTGAAAATAATACAATAATTCTCATTGAGCATAAACTTGATGATTTAATGGAAATCATTGATAGAATTTTAGTTATAAATAAACAGGGAATTAAAATAGCCGAAGGAACACCAAGGGAAATTTTCACGAACAAAGCAGATATTCTTATTAGGGAAGGAATTTGGATGCCTCAGGTGGTTATGCTTTATTATGAGCTGGAAAAAAATAACATAAAACTTGATAGGGTGCCATTGACCATTCCGGAAGCTGTTGAATCTATAAGAAATCTTGAAAATTTTGCGAACAATAAAAAATCTAATGATTTTAATGAAATTTCACAGTCTTTTGAGGAAAATAAAGAAAATGTGATTAAAATTGAAGATTTGTCATTTTCATATGGTAAAAAGAAGGTATTGGATTTTATTAATTTAAATGTCAATTCCGGTGATTTTTTAGCTATTGTCGGAACTAATGGGGCAGGTAAAACTACATTGGCTAAACATATGGTGAATGTTATAGAACCTCCTAAATCTAAGGTTTTCATTGATAATGAGGATATATCTAACATATCCTCAAAAAATCTAAGCAAAAAGATAGGATATGTTTTTCAAAATCCTGAACATCAGTTTATTAAGGACACAGTTGAGGAACAATTGAGCTTTGGATTGAAACTTAGAGGATTTTCACAAGATCAAATTGATAATTGGCTAAATAAAACCTTAAAGCAATTTGATATGGAAAATTATCGAAACAAAAGCCCATTTATGTTAAGCCATGGTCAAAAACGGTTATTAAGTGTTGCAACAATGTTGACCTTAGGTCAGGATATCTTAATATTGGATGAACCCACTTTTGGTCAAGATTTTAAAAGTTCAACTAAATTGTTAAGTTTTTTAAAGTCTTTAAATGATAAAGGTAAAACAATAATCGTGATTACTCATGATATGAGTTTGGTGGAAAAATACGCTGAAAAAGTTGTTGTAATGAATAAAGGAAAGATAATTTTTAAGGGAACAACAAAGGATCTTTTTAAGAGGGATGAAATTCTTGAAAGGGCATCATTAACTTTACCTCCTCTTTTGAAACTTTCTAAGCGTTTATCTCATTATGATGAAAATTTGAGGGGCATGTCTTCTAGTGAGGAGTTTGCTGATTATTTCAGTCAACAGGTGGTACTGTGAAGATCTTTTTCTATGATAATGCTTCTTTTTTAAACAAATTAAATCCACTGTCTAAGATAATTAGTTTTTTTCCATTTCTTTTTTTAATTTGTTTGATTAATGAGATTTGGATACCTCTGGCGTTTATTGTTTTTACAGCACTGATTATTTTAACACTGGGCAAAATTCCCATTATTAGGTTTTTAAAGATTTCAGCTCCAATATCGATTTTTTCACTTTCGATTTTTATTCTGTTTTTGCTAGCTGCAAGAAGTGATTTAACTGCAGGTTCTCCAATACTTTTTTCCATTGGATCATTTAATATTTATTGGACTAGTGTTTATCTAGGTTTGATTTATGCTGTTAGAATTTATTCTTTGCTTATTTTAGCATTGCCTTTTAGTCTCACTACAGAACCAAGTAATTTTATACGATCTTTAATTCAAAATTTAAATATTCCTTATAAATTTAGTTATGGGGTTATGGTTGCATTTAGATTTATACCTATGATAGAAACCGAATTTAATGTTGTAAGGTCTGCTCACAAAGTTATGGGATTTTCCGATGAGAAGGGGATTTTTTCTTATTTCAATAAACTAAAAAGATATTCTGTTCCACTTATTGTTAATTCCATCAGAATTGGCAGTAGAACTGCATTGTCTATGGATAGCAGAGCTTTTGGAGCTTTTGAAGAACGTACATTTTTTAAAAAACTCAAATTCGATAGGGATGATTGGATTTATGTATTGATGTATTGGATTACAGGGTCATTAATATTTTTCATCGCATATAAATTTGGATTGATGGGTGAAATTGGTTTTTATTTAGGTAAATTTGGTTAAATATTAATCAATTTCACTATTGGTTATTTCTTCAGTATTGTGAATAGTTTTATAGGGTTTTAATTCTTCAAACATTACTTCAGAGAAATTTTCTATATTTAAAACTTCCATTCCAAATAAATTGGAAAGTTTATTGCAAGTTTGTTGGGGAACATCCGTCAATATTAAAAAAGGATGAACCTTTTCAGAACTTAATAGTTTGGCCATTTTTGAATATTTTTCCAGATAATGGTGGTAATCTGATGTTTTTGATTCAATCCAATAAATGTCCTCTTCAACTGAAAATAAAACATCTAGTTCGAAATCATCTCCATTAGGTAAAATTATTTGCGGATTTAATAAAAAAGATGTTTCTTTGTTGATGTTCAATTTTTTTATTAATTCTTCAATTTCATTTACAACATAACATTCTAGCCAATGCCCTGTTAAAAAATTAATAACAAGAGGGATTCTATTAGGTGCTGCAATAATTTGATATTTGGGTGATTTTAGATATTTGTAATAACTTAAAAAAGTTAGTTTATATAAATTATGACAGAATTGACATGAGTATCCAATTTCTTCTTGTGTAAAGTTTCTCATATATATTCTAACACTTTCTCCGGTTGATAACTTAGATTTAATGGCTTTATAAACAGCACTAATTTTCGAATAATTATTGCCCATAAAAGAGGATAAAGTATACAAAACTTCATTTATTTCGCTATTTATTTCCGGTACAAATTTAATACAAATGCCTTTTTGTTCTAAAAACTCTTCGATATAACGGGGGTTATCTAAAGGATTGTTAATTTCATTTTTGTTTATAGTTGTTGAACTGCCATTATCTTTTTTAATATTTTTAGAATGTGTTTTATTGTTGGCAATAATTTCTAAAGCATCAGCAATTCGTTCTAATGCAATAACAATACGGTTCTCATTATTTAAGGTTGATTCCTTGTTTATTAAGTTTTCAGCATTTTTTTCTGATATATTTTCGTCAATCATTTATTAAACCTAATTGTTAATATTTATTTTAGATATATATAACTTTTTTTAAATGTTCCCCTTTTGTAATTTCAAAAATTTTAGTGTTAGATTATTTTTTTATTAATTTATACATTTAATTTATTTCACGATAAGCAATTTATCAATGTTAAATTATAAAAATACCTCAAGATATCAGAACGGTTTTTTAATGAAAAATTTGTTTAATGAAATCACCAAGGGGGTATAAAAAATTTAACTTATGGATTTTCATTTTTCACCCAAAACATTTCGTCAAATTTAAATTGTTTAATTTTATTTGTCTTTTTGCTTCTATGTATGGTTTTAATAAGGTTTAAATTGTTTGTAGGGGCATGTAATTTATTTATGAATATCAAAATTGCCTCTACAGGTATTATTTCTGCTGAAATGATATTTAAAGATTATATTACTTTTAAATGGAATATTGTTTATTTAACTGAAGATGTTCTAGAACATGTTGCTAAATATTTTCAAAACAATAGATATAATGTTAAAATTCCAAGGATAAACTGTACACTACCATGAATCCATAAAATCAGAAGAAAAAAGAAGAAAAAATCACACAACAACTTAAAGAAAGAAATATTTAATTTTCAGGAATTATATGTTATAATAAGTTATTTTTCTTCATAAATGGCGAAAAATATGTCTGCACAACCAGTATTGACAGCCAAAACTACATGATTTTAGATGGATCAAATAATGAAATCCAAAGACTTTGACAAATATTTCATAGAAATCTTCATGACATGCTCCCTAAAAGATTTAACAGTCTAATTCCAATCCCAAGAAAAAATACAACAACTCAAATTTGTCAAAAGTATAAAAATTTGGAAGAATATCTCTCAAAGGCAAAAAAGACTAAAAAACAAAGATAAACTCAAAAAGAAAAACCAATAAAAAACACATCGAAAAAATAAAAAAACAACTGGACGAATTTGAAAAATATAACACTAAAATATCTGAAATATTCAACTATGATACAGTACAAAAAAAGTAAAAACAGAATTCAAACAATTATACAACTAATTAGACTTTTTTCCCCAATAGATATAAATAAATTAATACTTGATAAAAAATTATTAAAATAATTATACACAGATATAACTAAAATAAAAAAATCAAAAATTGAACAGAAAAATAAGATCTGAAATTTATTTTAACTTGATAATACTGATTGTAAATCGAAATATATATATATATGAAAATGTTAAATAATAATTTAATTGTTATAAATTGAAATTAATTGTTTAGCAATACTAAATAAAATGGAGGTGAAAAAGAATATGTTAAAATGTAAAAATTTGAATAAAGTGTTATTTTTATTCATTATTTTATTGGTATCAATATCAGCAGCATCTGCAGTTGATAATTCAACTGATGCACATAATGGAATAACATTAGGTGAATCAGATACACTTACATATTCTAATGGTTTAAATAATGTAGTTAGCAATAGAAATTCACCAGGTACATTTACTGACTTGCAAACACTTATTGATAGTGCAGCAAGCGGATCTACAATAGATTTAGATAAAGATTATGTTTATAACAATGCAACTGATTCCAGTTCTATATCAATTAATAAAAAAATAACTATTAATGGTAAAAATTTTAAAATAGATGGAAATAAACAATCAAGTATTTTAAAAATAACTTTATCTAGTACAGCACCAATTGTTTTAAATGACATACATTTTGTTAATGGGCATTCAGATAGTGGGGGCTCTGCAATTTGTACAAAAAATGGAGAGTTAATCCTTAATAATTGTCAATTTGAAAATAATAGTGCTAAAATTGGTGGTGCAATATACACATATCAAACCGATAGTGTAATAACTAACTGTTATTTCAATAACAATAGTGCAAATAAAGATGGTGGAGCTATTTATAATAAATATGGGGATTATAAAATTAAAAATTCCATATTTAAAAACAACAATGCAAAAGATGATGGTTATGGTGGAGCTATTTATTTAGGTGATGACAAAGCACTTGTCGAAAACACCACTTTCATGAATAATATTGCCATGTATGGTGGAGCTATATATATTAAAGAAGATAAATGTAATGTTTCTAAGTGTAAATTCACCAATAATACTGCAAGAAATTATGATGATTATGATGGTTATGGTGGAGCAGTATATGTTTCAGGAGACGAATGTGAAATATTACACTCTTCTTTTAATAATAATCATGCTGAAATTGGTGGAGCAGTTGTTTCTACTGGTGATAAGAACAATCTCCAAAACTGTTCTTTTGACAATAATTATGCAGGTTATCATGGTAGTGCAGTTCATTGGCAATCTGAAGACGGTACAATCCAAGATAATAGTTTTACAAATAATAATGCTGAATATACTGGAACTATCTATTTAGCAACTGGTAATGTTTTAGTTAAAAATAATGATTTTATTAATAATACTGCATTATATGCTGGAGCAATAAAAATACATGGATCCAACAATGTTATAGATAATTGTAGATTTATTAATAATTCTGCAACTAGATATTGTGGAGGAGCATTATCTGATGTGAATATGAAATATAATAATACTGTTGTTTCAAATTCTTTATTTAAAGGAAATACTGCTAATGGTTATGGTGGAGCAATAAGTATGTCTAGTATTAATATCATTAATACAACATTTGATAACAACTCTGCAAATGTTGGGGGAGCATTATTTGTAATTAATGCAAGTGTTACTAATTCTACATTTAAAGATAATACTGCTGACGAAGGAAAATCAATATATGCACTTAATAAAGTAATATTGAATAATAATAATTTGGATAGTAATGAAGTTGTAAATAGGCTTTTAAACAAAAAAATTGAAGTTATCGATAATAGTCATGGAAATAGATATTTTATCTACACTGATAACTTTTATGGATTCTGTGTTGAATCCTACTTAGGTATTCCTTTATCTGGTATAAGAGATGATGAACTTAAAGTATTAAGAAACAGTCTCAATGGTGAAGATATAAGTGAATATCTTAAAATATTCATTTACACTTTTGTAAACAATGAAACAGATTTAGAAAATAGTGACCTAGCTCGAACTGTGTGGATATTTAGTGATGGTGACTTTAAAAATTCTAATAATACATATGTTAAAAAAGTATTAGAATTATATAATTCTGGATTAAGAATTCCAAACGTTAATGCTTCCAAACTTTTAAAAAATGGAACAATAATGTTTTTTAACTTCTCATCCATGATTTCTCCATCCTTAACTCAAAATTCAGTATTATTCAAATGGAGATATGCTAATATTACTGAAGTTGTATCTAAAGAAACATTAAATAAAACAATAATAATCAATGAAATTGTTGAATTTAAAATAACTTTAAAAAACACTGGAAATGAAACCATCTACAATGCATTTATAAAAGATGATGATTATAGTAACGGTCTCGTATACCAGGGTTGGAAAAATGTTAAAGGAAATTGGACTTACAACCAAACATTGAAAAAATGGACTTTAAACAATCCATTAAAATCAGGTGAATGTGTATCCATAATCCTATTATTCAAAGCAATACAAAATGGAACTTTAACAAATAATGTAACATCTGGATTTGATAATATTACATTATCTAATGGTACAAATAAAACAATTGTTTATAAACCAAATATTAAAGTAATTAAAATAACCAATAATCCTATTGTTTTTACTGGCGATAAAGTTAGATTCACAATTAAAGTCACTAACACAGGAGACTGTAAACTTAATGGCGTATATGTTGTTGAATCTAGTTACGATGGTCTTATTTATGATTCTTTTATTGGTTCTGATTGGACTAAATCAGGAAATAGGTTTATTTATAAAAAAGTTTTAGGTGTAGGTGAAACATCTAGTTTTGTTGTGAGTTTCAAAACATTTAAATCAGGTGAATTTACTAATGTTGTTGTTGTAGGATCTAATGAAACACCTAATGGTACTGCAAATAATACAACAAAAGTATTTACTCCAAAATTAAGTGTTGTTAAAATATCCAACAATAAAATTGTAACTTTAGGTCAAAAATGTAGTTTTACTATTATTGTGCGAAATACTGGAGATTACAAACTGACAAAAGTATTTGTAATTGAAAAAAGTTATAAGGGATTAATCTATGATTCATTCATAGGATCCGATTGGACTAAAATCGGAAATAAATTCATTTATAAAAAAGTTTTAGGCGTAGGTGAATCAGCAAATTTCACTATTTTCTTTAAAACTACTAAAGTAGGGAACTTTACTAATGTTATAATGGCAGGTAGTAATGAAACAGATAACACAACTGTTGAAAATACCACCCAAGTAATAAAAGATAACAGTTCAAATGGAGAAAATAACCAAACTCCTGAAAAAACAGACATTATAAAAGAAACTAAACTTGAAAAAACAGGTAATCCAATATTAATGTTAATAATGGTATTATTAATAATTCCATTAATTAAACGTAAATATTAAATTTACCTTTTTTTTTTTTTTTAGATTTTTAAACCTTATAAAAACCATATTTAGATGAATGTCGACGTAGCTTGTTTTATTTAATTGCTCATTTATTTACAGAATAATTCAAGTATATTTTGACAGTATCTGATTTGGTACTGATTTTCTAATTTTATTATATTGAATCTCATCGATGTTACCTTAATCCATCATATTAAATCATATAATTGGCGTGTATTTAATTATAATATTTTTTTAGGTGATTTTTAGTGTAAAAGTTATTTAAAAAGAGTTATATATTAATTGAAGAGAAATGTTTATTTATAAATCAAAAAACTAACTTTCCAGCATTATTTAATGCTGAAGAGATATATAAAACTTAATTTTGTGATGGCGCATGTTTGGTTGATTTTGATTTTTTCAATGTTTTTTACTTTATTTTTTGGATGGTATTCTCATAGTGATGATAGAATTGTTTTAATTAAATTTCAATCAATAAAATAATTTGTTGGATGATGGAATTTGTTTGTAAAGGAACCCATAGCATATGTTCGGATAATCTAAATAAATTGAATTTAGTGGATCCGTTCATTATGATGGAGAACTTCTATAAATCAAACACCAACCATCATGTTGGATTACACTTATTGGACATGGAAAACAAGTTAATAAATAGGAAGCTACTGTAATTCCAATAGAATCTTTTTCAAAAGATTTTATAAAATCTTTTTTAGAAACATCACTTCTCGGAAAATTAAAAAAATATCCAAAACATACAGTGAATCACTAATCAGAATAACACTCAACAACATCAGATTGATTAAATGAGGGGTAACAGTCAACAAAAACTAAGCATCAGTATCAAATCGGGCATTGCCATAAAACAATGAAAACTAAATTACAGAATTATTTGGATTCTTCTTAAAAAAAGCAGTTTTAAAAGTTTATCTTATTAAAATTCAAGTTCTATTAAACTTTGAATTCATTTAATTAATAGCTAAAATATTGAATAAAATTTGTATTATTAAAATGAATATCAGTTTTAATTAATAATTTTATTTTATTATAGTAAATATTATATATTATATGCACTTAATATATGTATGCCTTTTATAAATTTTATAATAAATAAAGGGTTAGATAGAAATTCTTTCATTAACAATGAAAAATTTTTGTTTATTTGAAAGCATAGGTGCTGAAAATTTTCATTAAGAATAAAATTTCAGAAAATGTTTTTGTATTTATTATATTATTTGTTATTTTAGCAATATCTATTTCTGGAGTTGATGCCGCATCACATCATATTAATAACGATGGTAACTTTTCGAATATTCAATATGAAGTTGATAATGCTGGCAGTGGAGATACAATTTATTTACATAACCATACATTTGTAAATAGCCATTCGACTCCAATTAATATTCATAAGTCAATCACTATCGATGGTGGTAATTATGAGGGTGATAATCACAAATCTACTTTAAATGCAAAACTTCTTTCGAGAATTTTCAATGTTAATAGTGGTGTTACTTTAAGATTAAAAAATCTAAACTTGATTAATGGAAAAAGTGTTAATGGTGGAGCTGCTTATATAAGTGGTGGTTCTACATTGTATTCTAAAGATTGTAATTTCATTAATAATAGTGCCAGTATTGATGGTGGTGTTATATATGGTGGATCTTCCACTACAGTAACAGTAAAAACTAATAATAATTTTATTAATAATAGTGCTGGTCGTGATGGTGGTGCTATTTATTTAGATCATGGTATTTTTGATGCAACTAGTGGTTCGAACCCTAATATAAATTTTATTAATAATAGTGCTGGTCGTGATGGAGGAGCATTGTTTTATACAGTAATTAGTAATGTTTTTAAGGGTAAGCCTATAGAATATATAAATTTTTATAATAATAAAGCGAATCATGCAGGTGGAGCCCTGTATTTTATTATGTATGGCGATATAAAAACAGCCTCCGACTTTAGAATATGGTTTAATACAGTTAACAATAATACTGCCATGTATGGTGGTGGATTATATATTTCTCTCCCTGATCAAAAACCTAATCATAACACTATGCACTTTAGGGGTAATTATTATTTTAATAATCATGCAACATGGTGGAGGATTATATATAAATAATACTAAAGGTATTTGGATACATAAATATGATTTTAAAAATAATACTGCTACATTAGATGGTGGTGCTATTTATATTAGTGATTCTGTTGAATATATTCAGGTGCATGGATGTGGTGGTGAAGGATTTATAAATAACACTGCTGGAAATAGGGGTGGAGCTATATTTTCACATTCAAATATATTCTATTTTGATGGTGGGAATAATGATCAAAAATATATTAATAATAATGCTACTAATGGTGGTTCGGCAATTTATTATATAGGAGATAATTTCATCCTTAAAGGTACTTTTATAAATAATGTGCCATGGTATCATGAAATCAATATTACTGATGGTTATAATATTTATTGGGGTGATGTTGAAAACTTTACTGTTTCATGGCATGAAGGAGATAATGTTATTCCAGGAGTATATACGACTGCAAATAATATTGGTGGTAGTGCTGTATATTATAACTCAACCATAGGCGGTACACAACTTATTAATTCAAATCATTTTTATAAAAATAGACCAGATTATAATATTCTAAATGTACGTATTTTAGATACTGAAGGAAACGTTGTTTATAATGAAATGCTTACTATAACTAATTTTACTTTATTCCTTTTTAATAGGACTATTCCTAATTTAGCTGCTGGTAATTATACTATAATTGCAAGCAACACAGCTTCTGGTTCTGTAAATACAACTTTTAGAGTTTTAAATTTAACATTAAATGTTACAAAAAGTATAAATAATACAGAACCTAATTATGGGGACTATATCACTTATACTATTATTGTAAATAATATTGGTGATTCAATAAATGAAGATGTTTTACTAACTGAAGAATTACCAAATTCTTTAAAAATATTATCTATCAATGTTTCAAAAGGATTATATAATTATTCTAATAATTCATGGAATATTGGTCATCTTGATAGATTAGAAAGTGCAACTTTAACTATTGTTGCACGTATTAGTGGAACTGGTAATATAGTTAATAATGTTTCTGTTAAAGTAAAATCTCATGAATTTAATGCAAGCAATACAGTTCTTGTTGCTCAAAGTGCTGATTTAAGTATTGTTAAGTGTGCTAATGTTTCTAATGTTAATTATGGTGATTTTGTAGAGTATACTGTTGTTGTTACTAATAATGGTCCTGATGATGCTACTGGTGTTGTTGTTAAGGAGGCTTTGCCTGTTGGTTTGGTTTATGTTAGTGATAATGGTGGTGGTGCTTATAATCATAATTCTGGTTTGTGGACTGTTGGTAATTTAGCGAATGGTGCTTCTGTTTCTCTTAAAGTGGTTGTGCGTGTTGGTAAAACAGGTAGTTTAACTAATTTTGTTAAAGTTAAGGGTAGTGAGTATGATAATAACACAGCAAATAACATTGTAAGTACAAAAATAATTGTAAAGAAATGTGCTGATTTAATCATTACTAAAACTGCAAATGTTACTAAGGTTAAAATTGGAGACTATATAAAATACAAAATAAGTGTTACTAATAATGGTCCTGATGATGCTACTGGTATTGTAGTAACTGAAATCTTACCTAATGGTTTAGTTTATATTCGTGATAATAGTGGGGGAGCTTATAATCCTAAAACTGGTTTGTGGAATGTAGGTAAATTAGCTAAAGGCAAAACTACTACTCTTATCATTGTTGTAAAAGTGCATACAATTGGTAATATAACTAATATAGTTAGAGTTAATGGTAATGAGTATGACAATAATACAGAAAGCAATGAAGCCAATATTACTATAATTTCAGAAAAGTCTCCTATAGAACCTGAAAAAACTGTTGAAACACATTCTTCATTATTAATTAAGAATACAGGTAACCCAATATTTTTACTTGCGTTATTAATTTTTATTTTAATTTCGTTAAGTAGAAAAAATAAAAAATAACATTTGAAAATTTATAATTTTGTATATTTTTGTGTAAAGATATTACACAAAAATTCTTTTTTTTTATCGTCTGTTAGTAGTCGTGACATTTATTCTTTGATGTTTTCCCAATTAGTGTGTTGATATTGGTTTTGTATTTGTATGTGTGTTCTCTTTTTATTCGTTGTTTTTCGTCATTTTTTAGGACTATTAACATGTTGAATAGGTCATATGTGGATTTAAAAGTCTTGTTCTAGGATTATTTTCCTTTTTTTCCTGTGAATTTTTCGATTTTTAATTTATCTTAATTGGTTTCTATTTTCCATCTTGAGCCGTATAATTTAAGTCATATGGTATAAATTTTTCAAGAAAAACTATAAATTAACTTCCAATACCTAATGAATGATAAAAAAATAGACACAATATCTATAATTTCAATTTTTAAAAATAGTTGTCTTAGTAGTCGATAACAACACCATTTATATCAGAAATATCTACCCATGTGGAAACGCCTTTAATTTCATATATTTTATTATTAATAATTTCATAAGAAACTTCTTTATTATCACTAACCAAGTGAATGTCGTCTCCATTTACTTGATCAACTCTTTTTATGATTCCTCCATATTGGTCGGAGTCTGCTACAACAATATCTCCAACATTAACATTATGGGTTTTATTTAAAAGAACATCTTGTCCATCTTTTAAGGTTGGAAGCATTGATGTTCCGTCAACGGTTACAATAACGGGAATTTGGTTAGGTCCAATGCTTGAATCAAGATTGACTTCAACATTGTCTAAACCGTAATACATACAAATATCTTTAACTCCGGTTTTATAAGCATCTATATCTATTGCAGTGTCATTCATTACTTCTAATGTGTAATTAGTAATGTCCTTGTTAAGATGTTTTTTATTAACAGTGGATAATGATTTGGTTTCAACGGTAATATTTTCACCATCTATGTAAATGTCAACAGAATCATGACCTAAGAATATGATTCCGGCAAAAACAGTTAAAATAAGTAAAATTATCGTTAAAATAATTTTTTTAGACATTTAACTCACTCGTTCATAATATTCAAATCCATATTTAAGAGGGCTTTCATTGTTTCGATGTCAATTTGACCAGGTGCAGTCGCATCAGTGCCTGCAGCAAAAGTAATTGGCGAGTCAAATTTAGAAGCCATAACGCGGGTATAGCTTCCTAAATCCCCCATTGAAATAGCAATAGTATTTTCGCAATGGGATAAAACAGCCAGTATTGTTAAGGTATCTTCTAAATCTTGCGGCATAAAAGCAACTTTAGCAATGTCTCCCAATTCATGTTCTTTTTCAACAATATACATTATTTCATTTAAATCAGGAGTTTTTTCAAAGTCATGGTAAGAAACAATGGTTTCAACACCGGTTTCATGGATTTCATGTATATATTCATCATCACTTTGAAGCTCAATATCAACATAATCAACTAAATCGCAGCATTCATAAAGGATATTAAATCTTTCTTCTTCAGAGCCTTTAAAAGAACCCCCTTCACTGCCAATTCTATTAGTAGCTATTATTGGAAAATCAATTTCTTTAATTGTATTTTTAATCTCGCCGATATCCGGATTTTTCAGTCCATCTATTCTAAACTCTAAAATATCCGCCCCTTTACTAATACAATCATGAGCAGCTTCAATGACATTTTCACATTTCTTTTGGAAAATGGGTATTGCAATTTTTGTTTGTGAATACATTAGTTGAATATTTAATCTTAATTGTTAATTAATGTTTTTCTTAATCTTTATATAAATTAAACAACATAATATATATCAGTCGAATTTAAAATTTTATTTATTTTATTAATCAATTATATAAGGTGTTAATTTGAAAGTTACAGCTATAGGTGCAGATATTTCTAACAATGATGTATCTTGCAGTTCTAAGCTAGTAGAAACTATTGAACAAAACCTGTATACTGTTAAAGAATTAGGTGCAAAATATGCTGCATTAACTAATGTCACAGGTGATGATGTTGTTGTTAGTGCAATTGTAGAAGATTACTTACTTGAATCTGTTAATGAAGGTTTAGTTAATGTTTTAAAGATGAGTGCAGAGAATCTCGGAGATTTATATGGAATTTCTGATAATTCTGAAGATGCAGGAGAAGGAGTATCTTATGCTCAAGCAAATATAAGAGAAGATAGATATCCTGATGTTATTGTTTTAGGTTTTGATACATATGGTGGAGAACCATTTGTAGCTGATGTTGCAAACTCAGCAATAGAGGCGGCACGTGGAATGAAAAATTGCAATGATGTATCGGAATTCATTGAATCGAAAACAAGAAAAATACCTGGTGTTGGATATGTTTCACCAGAAACCGATGATCCGGTTGTTGTAGCTGCTGTTGATAACATTGAATCTGTTGGGGTTGTTGCAGGTGCTATGATTGGAGCTGCACTTGGAAATAAGAATGTTTATTTAGTTAAAAGAGGAACAAATTGTAATGTATTACCGGGTAGTGTAATATTTTCAGCTACTGCCTTTATGAATGGGAATGTAATAGATTTGGCTGTTCCGTTTGAAAATAAGACAAGAATATTAAGATAGGAGTTATATTATGATTTTATTAAATAAAGATACAAAATGTTTAGTTCAGGGAATAACCGGTAAACAAGGTTCATTTCATACAGAACAAATGTTAAATTACAATACTAATATAGTTGCGGGGCTTACGCCTGGAAAAGGCGGTCAAAAATTCTTAGACCAGGTTCCAATTTTCAATTCAATGCAGGAAGCGGTTGAAGAGGTAGAGGTCAATGCTTCCATTATTTTCGTTCCTGCAAAATTTGCAAAAGATGCTGCCTTTGAAGCAATTAGGCACTTAGATTTAGTAGTAATTATTTCAGAACATATTCCGGTTCATGATAGTATGAAGATCATGGCTTATGCAAAACAAATGAATACTACAATCATCGGTCCGAATACTCCGGGAATTATCTCGCCGGGTGTCGGTAAATTAGGCATTATGCCAACGCATATATTTAAAGAAGGTAATGTGGGTTTGATTTCAAGAAGCGGTACATTAACATATGAAATTGCAAACGAATTAACCAATGCTGGAATTGGTCAAAGTACTGCTGTAGGTATTGGCGGAGACCCTGTTACTGGGGATAATTATGTTGATATTCTAAAAAGATTTGAAAATGATGATCAAACTGAAGCAGTTGTTTTAATTGGTGAAATTGGAGGAACTGCTGAAGAAAGGGCTGCTAAATATATCGCTGATGAAATGACAAAACCAGTTGTATCATATATTGCAGGAAGAACAGCCCCTCCGGGAAAAAGAATGGGGCATGCTGGAGCAATTATCCAAGGAAATTCCGGTACTGTTGCAAGTAAAACCAAAGCTTTGAATGATGCTAATGTGGAAGTAGCTATAAAACCATCTGAAATTGTAGAACTGCTTAAAAAGGTTATGTAATGTCTTTCCAAGAAATTATTGATAAATTATTAAATGGTGAAATGAAACTTTATCAAGTTGATAAGGAAGTAAGCGCTCGTGAGGCAACCGATATTAGAAGGGAATTTTTAGAGCAAAAATATGGTCTGGATCTGTCCAATATCTCAAATTATACCCTGGATATGGAAAGAGCATCTGCTCGCAACATTGAAAATTCAATTGGAGTATTGCAACTTCCTATGGGTATTGCAGGACCATTAAAAATAAATGGCCAATACTGTCAAAGAGAAGTATTTGTTCCTCTTGCAACCTCTGAAGGTGCATTGGTGGCTTCAATTAATAGGGGAGCATCAACAATTACCTTATCAGGTGGAGTTAATGTGAGGGTGGTGTCTGATATAATGACCCGTGCACCGGCTATTAAATGTGAGGGTGTAGGGGATGCTTTAAAAATTAAACAGTGGTTTGTTGATAATTTCGATGAATTAAAGGAAATTGCAGAAAGTACAACTTCCCATGGCAAATTAATTAAAATCGATCCTATCTTGATTGTTGGAAGCTATGTCTATCCAAGATTTGTTTTCTCAACTGGGGACAGTATGGGGATGAATATGGTAACAATAGCTTCTGAAAAAATATTAGCCAAATTAGCAGATGAAACTACTGCAACTCACATTGCATTAAGTGGAAATGTATGTGTTGATAAAAAACCGGCTGCTATAAACATTGTTGAAGGAAGAGGAAAAAGCGTTATAGCAGATATTTTAATACCGAAAGATATTGTAGCTAAAAAGCTTAAAACCACAGCTGAAGCAATAGCGGAAGTAAATACTGCTAAAAATTTAATCGGTTCAGCCGCCGGCGGATCAATGGCATTCAATGCTCATTATGCAAATATGGTTGCAGCTATATTTTTAGCAACAGGTCAGGATGCAGCGCATGTTGTTGAAGGTTCTCTTGGTATTACAACAGCCGAAAGCCGTAATGGTGATTTATATTTCTCAGTAAACCTGCCTGATTTGCCTGTAGCTACAGTTGGTGGGGGGACAGGATTGGAAGTTGCTCATGAAGGATTAGAAATTCTTGATGTAGCGGGATCTGGCAAAGCTCGTGAATTTGCAGAAATTGTTGCATCAACAGTTTTAGCAGGAGAATTATCACTTGTTGGAGCCCTGGCAGCAGGACACCTTGCAAGAGCTCATCAAGAACTTGGAAGGGGATAATATGGATGATTTTTCAGATAGTTTATATCCGGAAATAACACTTGAAACTGATGATATGGTAATGATGTTGTCTGTAAAAAAAGATTATTCTCAAATAAAAGATGCAGATAAAAGAAAAGAGGAATTCATTAAAGATTTAAATGAATTCATAAAGGAGTTTAGTGAAACTCCGGAATCCGGTGAATTCATGGATTATTATGATTAGTATTTGGAATCTATTTTTTCAAATACTTTTTTAATGTTAACTTTTGTTTCAAAACACCCTGTTCTTTCAAGCAATACTCCTTGAGGGTAAAAATCAGAGAGCAACATCATCATTTGGTTTAAATCTTCATGACAAGCTACACCAAGAACAGCTTGGAATTTGTTTTCCATAACTATTTTTTTAACAAAACTTGATCCTGGAACAATATATAATTTATATCCTAATGGTTCAGATTTCTTTTTAATAACGCCGATTGAACATAAGCCACATTCGCTGCAATTTAGGCCTTCTTTTTGAAGAGTTGCAGGACAGTCTTTATGTCTTAGACAATGGGGAAGGAATATTAATGTTTTTTCTGCTGGAATCTGCCTATATTTTTCTTTATTGAGATTATCTCTAACTTTAATAGCTATATCATCAATTAAATAATCATCTAATTTTAAAAATCGTGCTATTGTTTTAAATGGTGAATATAATAGATCTACAATATATAATAAGAATTTAGGGAATTTAATTTGATTTTTACGAGCTATTAAATATCCTAAAATAACCACAACAATAAATAAGATTATAATTAGAATAACTAGAAAAACTACTAACTGTCCTAAAAACATATAGAATGAATCCATAAATAACATTTTTCAACCTAGAATTTTTCAATGGTATAAGTTTCAATTTCTCTGTTTAATTTAACCCCTGTTGGCGTTTTAATTATTTCAAGTCCAGATAGACTGTCGCAAGAACATAAAACATTCTGTTCAGGATGGGTTCCGGGAGTAATATTGCAATTCAGATTAACTCTATCTCCAATGGATATGACAGTTTCCAAACGTTTAGTGGATGGATGGTCTTTGTTTAAGATTATTAGTGGAGATGATTCTTCACGGCTCAGGTAAGCTTGTGATTTAACAGCTCTTTTATCTTTTTTAAAGTTTGATACGGCAATTATGTCATCCGCTTCTAAAAATTGGACTATTTCTTCATTATCTTGAGTTGCTATAAATAACATTTTGTTTTCATAAGCTACTTTAACAACACCTACTATTCCAGTTTTCCCTTCAAGAAATAGCACTTCGTCATTTTTAAGATGAATATCCATATAATCACTAAAAAATAAAAAAGAGTAAATAAATTTACTCTGCAAGTTCAACATTATCGCTTTGACAGGATGGGCAAACAACCTTTTTTCCAAGTCCTTTAAAAGAATTTCCACAACTTTTGCAATGGTATTTTTTTGTTTTTAATTTTTTCAAATCAATATCGGCCATTGGGCCTCCGGTTGAGCACATGTTAAATCACCTGTTATAATTATATATAATATATATTATTTAATACTTCTTTTGATGTCATTTATTTTTTCAATAATTTTTTCATCCTTTGTAATATCAAATTTAAGCTCTAAAAAATATAATAATTGATTATATAATTTATTTTCGCCATATTCACTAATCAATTCATCAAAACATTCCAAAACAAATGGATTTACCCCAACTGAATATTTTTACTTTCAATAATTTCAATGCATTCATCTAAAGTTAATTCAAAGTCATTGGATTGAATATAATTGATTTCGGTATATGCAAGCGGATTTGCTTCGTATTCCATACTGTATATTAATAGTGCAAGTGCAGTTTCCATTTGATTTTCTTCTATATAATAATATCCAAGGTTTCTATAACATCTTGCAATGTCTTGGGGATAATAAGCATATTGTAGAGCATCACATGTGCGAATAAAGTATTCGTTAAATGTGTAGGTGTGTACTTTGTATATTTCAGTTAACTCCAGAATAATTCTTGATGAAACGGGGTTTATTTTAATTGCCTTTTTTAAATACTCTTCTGCCTTATCGTATTGCTGGGATTCAAGGAGTAAAAATCCATAAACATAATATAGGTCAAGTAAAGGTTGGTTATCTGGAATATATCTTAATTCCTTTTTTAAACCAATATATTTTCTAAATATCATCTCTTCTAGGGGATTTGTGAAAAAGTGATATTCATTTACTTTATCGTCTTCAAAGATGTTTGGAAAACTTTCCATAAATTTCTCAAGTTTTTTCAATGGGGTTTCATAGTTTTCCTCTTCAATATCATAATAGATATCATTTAAAATATCCATAATTGGATTTTCCTTGTTTGAAATATCCGCAAATTCCTGTTTTTGCGATTCGCTTAAGCAATCCCACATCAACCGAGAGATTTCTTTAATTATCTCTTTATTGTATGGATGGTCTTTGTATACTTCAATTTGACTGGATAAGTACTTTTTATTCAATTCTTCATTTGAACCTAAATTAGATTTAATTTCATTCATGATTTCTTCATACATATTACACACCTAATGTTACTTTAATGAGTAATCTTTTTATATTACCTCTAACCTACTTTATATTGTATAAAAACTTAGTTTTATATTTTATTCAAAAAAATTTTAGGTGATAATTAAATGGCAAATCAACCAATATTCATCCTTCCTGAAGGAACAGAAAGATATTCAAAAAGAGATGCTTTAAGAATGAATATCACAGCTGCTAAAGTATTAGCCGGCATTGTAAGAACCACTCTTGGTCCTAAAGGTATGGATAAAATGTTAACAACTTCATTAGGTGATGTCACTGTCACTAATGATGGTGCAACCATTATGAGAGAAATGGAAATTAATCAACCTGCAGCTAGAATGCTTGTGGAAACCGCTAAAAAACAAGAAGAAATTGTTGGAGATGGAACTACTTCTGTTGTTGTTATTGCAGGCGAATTATTATCAAAGGCTGAAGAATTATTAGATGATGGAATTGCAACTTCTATCGTTGTTAAAGGTTATAGAAATGCAACCGCTAAAGCGGTGGAAATCTTAAATAATATTGCAATTGATGCTGCTGATGAAGAAACTCTTAAAAAGGTAGCAGTTACTGCAATGAGTGGTAAAGGTTCAGATTATGCTAAAGAACACTTAGCGGATCTTGTTGTTAAAGCGGCATTAAGAATCAAGGAAGATGGAAAGTCTGACATTGACAATATTAATATTCAAAGAGTTTCAGGCGATTCTGTAGAAGATTCATTTTTAGCAGAAGGAATCATTATTGATAAGGCTCCTTTATCTAAAAACATGCCTAATGACATTGAAAATGCAAAAATTGCTATCATGAAATACCCTATTGAATTAAAAGACATTAATACAGATACCAAAATCGATATAACCGGTCCTGATCAATTTGAAGCATTCCTTAAAAACGAAGAAGAAATGATTAAGGATTTAGTTGACAAAATTGTGGACTCTGGCGCTAATGTATTGTTCTGTCAGAAGGGTATTGATGATTTGGCGGAACACTACCTTAAAAAAGCAGGAATCATGGCTTTCAAAAGAGTTAAAAAATCAGACATGGAAAGAATCGCAAAAGCTACCGGTGCTAAACTCGTAACTGATATTGAAGATTTATCTGAAGATAAATTAGGTTTTGCAGGTCATGTGTATCTTGATAAAATATTTGACCATGAGTTAACTTTAATCGAAGAATGTGAAAATCCAAAAGCTTCCTCAATTATATTGAGAGGCAGCACTCGCTATGTTACAGAACAAATCGCAAGAGCGATTGATGATGCATTAGGTGTAGTTGCAGCCACTATTGAAGAAGGTAAAGTTCTCATTGGTGGAGGAGCTTGCGAAATTGATTTAGTAAAACAATTAAGAGAATATGCTGAATCTATAAGTGGAAGAGAGCAATTAGCTATTTTAAAATATGCCGAAGCTTTAGAAATTATTCCAAAAACCTTAATTGAAAATGCAGGTTTGGATACTATTAATCTAATTGCAGATTTAAAAGCAGCTCATGAAGAT
Organism: Methanobrevibacter sp. V74; assembly: GCF_963082495.1. Taxonomy (NCBI): domain Archaea; kingdom Methanobacteriati; phylum Methanobacteriota; class Methanobacteria; order Methanobacteriales; family Methanobacteriaceae; genus Methanobrevibacter; species Methanobrevibacter sp. V74. The sequence goes on along the minus strand of NZ_CAUJAN010000002.1, from coordinate 142,083 downwards.
TCCTCATTTATCGGAATTAATGTATTCACAGGTAAAGTTGAGGATATGAAAGAGTCTGGAGTTATTGAACCTTTAAGAGTTAAAATCCAAGCTTTACAATCTGCTGGTGAAGCCGCTGAAATGATTTTGCGTATTGATGATATGATTGCAGCAAGAAATGCACTTAACTCTACTGGACCTGATGAGTCAGGTAATGACGCTAGTGGCATGCCTCCAATGCCTCCTGCTGGTGGTATGGGCGGAATGCCTCCTATGATGTAAAATTTTCAATTTTACATTTTTTTCTTTTTTATATAATTTTTTAATAAGTTGTATACATCATTATTTTCCAAAATACATCAATTTTCATCATGTCTTTAAGGAAAGATAATTTTTCCAATCATTTTGTTTATACTTGCTTATTTTATCATTTATTCCATTACTTGCATCGTTTTTTTATTTAACTTAATCCATTTTCATGTTTTTTAATATTGTCCCTTTAAATTATAGGTTATTTTGTCTAATAAGCATTAACATTATTGTTCTAATATCTATATATTGAAGTTAGTTTAAAAATAATTTCATATTGTTTAATCGTTTTATAGCATAATTTACCAATAATTGCGATTAATATTCATTTTTCATAAATTTTCAGTCTTATTTTTAGAAATTAAACTTATTTCAACTTATTCGGTAAATAAAAAGGTTTATATAAGATATTTTTAATACATAATGGTTAAGTGAGATTATTCTCACGGTTGTTTAAAAAAATTGTTATGGAGGTAAAATATTTTGAACAAACAAATATTGCTCACTTTGTTAGCATTGCTTTTTGCTGTCCTAACAGTTGGCGCAATTTCTGCAAGTGACGTAAATGTTACAGATTCATATGCTACTAGCTTAGTAGATGACACATCAGATGTATCAGTCCCGTTGGAGAATACTGCTGGTTCATCAGAAATTTCTGTATCAAGTAATTCAAATGTTGATAATGATTCATCTAAAGTTTCTCTATCAAGTGAAGAAGTTTTAGAATCTGAAGATTCAAATAATTTATCAACTAACTCGACTAATGATAATATTCCAAGTAGTGATGATGGGGTTGCTGTTATTTCATCAAATGAAAGTGATAGTAACGTTTCTTCAACAATTGATGTATCTAAGACAATCACTGCAAAAGATATGTCTAAGTATTATAAAGGAAGCGCTCAATATACTGCAACATTCTTAGATGCACACGGTAATGTGTTAAATAATACAAATGTTAAAATTACTGTAAATGGTGTAACATATACTAAACAAACTAATGCAAATGGAGTGGCTTATCTTGCAATAAATCTTAAACCGGGATCTTATAAAGTCGTTGCTTTAAATCCAACAACTGGTTATAGCTTATCTACAACTTTTAAAGTAGTGTCTACAATTTCAGCAAGTGATATTTCCAAAGTTTACACTGATGGCAAAAAATTCACAGCAAAATTCTATAAAAGTGATGGGAAAGCACTAGCCAATAAATACATCAAGTTTAAGATTAATGGAAAAACATACAAAGTAAAAACAAACGGTCAGGGAGTGGCTAGCTTATCTTTAATTAATCTTAAAAAAGGTACTTATGAAATAATGTCTCATAATACTCAGGATGGCTTGAAAATTAAAAACAAGGTTAAAGTTGTAAGGACTACAACCACTTCTTTATCAACAAAAACCTACACTTTCCTTAAAAGCGATTCAAAAACAGTTAAAGTAAACTTAATTAATAAATTTGGTTATGCTCCGGGGAAAGGTAAAATTATCAAATTTGAAATAAACGGTAAGAAATACAGTGCAAAAACTAATGCAAATGGTGTTGCCAAAATTAAATTGCCTTCACTTGGAGCAGGTATTTATAAAATAACCTATTCATTTGCAGGTAACAGTTTTTATAAGAAATGCAGTGCAGGCAGTAAGGTTGAGATACTGGCTAGTAAAAATCCAACTTTCACGGTTAAAAGTACAAAAACCTTTGGTCATGGTGCAAATACTAAATTCCAAGTTGCTTTAACCTCAGGTAATGTTCCTTTGGCACAAAGAACTGTTACTCTTAAGGTGGATGGTAAGAACTATACCAAAACTACTGATGGTAATGGTGTTGTATCCCTTCCTATTGGTCTGGATGTTGGCAATTATACAATTTCATACACATATAACGGCGAATCTAAAGTTAACTCAAAAACAATGTCCACAGCCATTACAGTTAAGGAAAGATCAAATACTTCTTTAACTTGGAAAAGCGGATCTTCTTACTATCAAGGTGTACAAACTTATAAAGTTTTATTAAAAGATTCAAACGGCAAGGTTTTATCTGGCAAGACAGTTAAATTGACAGTAAATTCAAAAACATATTCTGCCACTACTTCTTCAAGCGGCTATGCATTATTTAATGCGAATGTCCCTACAGGAAATTACACAGTTTCATTTAAATATGAAGCTATTGGGGATAATGATAATGCCCCATCTTTCAGTTCCACAAATATCGAAGTTCTCAAAAAGAATACAACCGGATATGGATACTGGGTTTACGGTGGAGATATGGGTAGTGTCAGTTTAGGAACTTTAGCTTCTAAAGGAACCACTGACTTATTCTTAAATTTCTATGCATTAACAATAAAAACTCAAGGGGAAGTTGAATCATGGATTGCTAGTGCAAATAAGTTAGGAATGAGAGTTCATATTTGGATGCAGGCATTTTATGCTAATGGTTCATGGGTAAATCCTGTAGTTAATGGTAATGTCAATTCGGACTACTTTGAGCAAAAAATCATTGAAGCACAAAAATATGCATCTATTAAGGGAATTTCCGGTATTCATTTAGATTACATAAGATATCCTGGAAATGCATATAAGACTTCAGGCGGTACTGCAGCCATTAGTGAATTTGCACAACAAATCACTGAAGCAATTCATGATACTGACCCAAATATTATTGTTTCATGTGCTTTAATGCCTGAAACTACAAGTAATGCATATTATTATGGTCAAGATTATTCTGTAATTAGTAGGTATATGGATGTTGTAATTCCAATGATTTATAAAGGAAATTATGGAAAAACTTCATCCTGGATTAAAACTATTGCAAAATGGTTTGTAGATAATTCTGAAGGTGCTCAAGTATGGGCAGGTTTACAAGGTTATAAATCTGATGATAATGTTGTGAAATTATCTCCATCGGAAATTGCAGCAGACACACAGGCTGCACTTGATGGTGCTGCGTCTGGTGCTGTTATATTTAGATGGGGCGTAACTAACTTTGTTGATTTCAACTCATTATCTGATCAATCTGGATCTCCGTCCATTACTGGTTCAGTATCTATTTCAGATATTGTTGCTGCAGCATATAACTTAAATAGTTCTATAAAATCTAGCGGATCCATTCCGGCTTCTGTCCGTGTTGGTGGAGTAACTTACTCTACTGCTCAATTTTTATATTTGATGACTAAAGCTATTTTATATATTAATGCAGGCAAATCCTCAGAGATTTTAGCAGTAACCTCGGATGTTGCTTCAAATCCAACCAGTACCGTAAAATCCGGTAATTTATACATGTCCGAATATTTAGATTTAGCAACTAGAGTTAGTTCCTTTATTGAAAGTAAGGGTGTGGCTCCTAATTATGCCAATTCTTCATTAGGTTATATTAAATACCAGTCTTTAATTGATGCTTTTGCAAGAATTACAGCATTTTATAAAGTTAGCTTAAGACTGCCTAGCTATGTAATGTTTAATGCAGATGCAAAATTAGATACTCCCTCTAAAACTATATCAATTAAAAATATTATTAAAGGGGCTTCTAACTTAAAAACATATTATACAAATAACAAAGTTCTTCCATCAACTGTTACAGCAGGAGGAATTACATTTACTTTAGCAGAATTCATGTATTTAATGAGCCGAGCAATTTATCAAATTGGCAATTCAAATACTTCAGATATTACTTATATTTCTGGAGTTTCTGCTCCTAGTTCTCCAACTGGTGATAGTTTAAGTATTGATTTAGGTCGGTCTGGTTTTATTGATTTAGCTAAAAATGTTGCAAGTTATATTAATACTCATAAAAAAGCTCCGAATTTCGCTAATTGCAATTCAAAAAATATTATATACGATGAACTTGTAGATGCATTCTCACGTATATTATCATTTTATAGTATTAGTTCTAGATTGCCAAAGTATGTGACTATTTCAACTAGCGGTTCAAGCTCTAGCTCTAATTCAGGTTCAATTTCAATTACTGGAACTGGTTTAAATGAGAAAAATTATCTCTCAGATTTAAGTAATTATTTAAAATCTACTAAAAATTGCCAAATAACCAATAAAATTAAAAATAAAGTTTCTTCAATAACTAATGGTTTAACTGATGATCTTAAAAAAGCTGAAGCAATATTTAATTATGTAAAATGCCACATAATGTATAGCTTTTATTATAATACTAAATATGGTGCAGATGGTACTTTGTCTGGTGGAAAAGGGAATTGTGTGGATCAATCCCATTTATTAGTGGCGATGTTTAGATCTGCAGGTCTTGCAGCAAGATATGTTCACGGAACATGTAAATTCAATAGTGGAAATACTTATGGCCACGTGTGGACTCAGGTATTAATTGGGGATAAATGGGTGGTTGCTGATGCAACCAGTTTAAAAAATTCATTAGGAAACATATATAATTGGAAAACAAGTTCATTTACCCTTAAGGGCACTTACTCAAGCTTGTCATTCTAATTAGATTTTTCCTTTTTTTATTTTTTCAGTTTCTTTTTTTATTTAGTGTGTTCTACAAAATTTAATTTTGTAATCATCCTTTAGGTTTTCCAAAACTTTTTTATATTGTAACTAATAAACATTTAATCAGTTATTAATTAAGGTGACTTTCATGGCTGATGGCAAAATAAGCGAAAATATTGAAGAATACTTGGAAGTTTTATATTGTAATGGAAATAATGGGGAACAAGTTTCTACAACACAATTATCAAAAGATTTGAATATTGCACCTGGAAGTGTTACTCAAATGCTTAAAAAATTAGAAGACCTTGGTTATATTTCATATACTCCCTATAAAGGAGCTACTTTAACAACTGAAGGAATGAAGATTGCTCAAAAAGTTACAAGAAAACATAGAATCTTAGAAAAGTTCTTATTGGATATCTTAAAAGTTAAAGAAGAAAATGTCCATGATCAAGCTTGTCAAATGGAACATGCTTTATCTGATGAAGCTGAAAGAGCAATTTGTACAATGTTACATCATCCAGATTTATGTCCTGATGATAATGTTATTCCTGCTTGTGATTTTGAATTTGGTAGTTGTCAAGAATGTTTCTCACAAAAAGATTTTGACCAAGTTATTAATAGGAAATTCAATTTATTATCTATTTCTGAATTAACTGCTAATGCTGAAGGTACTATTTCATTTATTCGTGGGAATAATGAACTTTTAGATAAAATAACTTCAGAAGGTATTAGGATAGGTCAACATCTTAAATATGAATATAATGAGAATCGTATGGGTAACTATTATTTGGTCAGTATTGATGATGAAGAGTTAAACATTACTGTAGAAATGGCTAATAATATTTTTATTAGAGTTTAACTTTTTACAACTCTTTTTTTTACAAAAATTTTATATAATATTTCTTTCAAACTTATAAGCATTAAATATAATTTATTTCTTTTTACGGTGTTTTAATGCGTGGAAATTTGTCTAATGGTATTGTTTCAATTAAAATTGAGTCTGGAAGTAAAAGACCAATAGCTTTACATGAAAAAAGTAAATTTGGTAAAATCGAGTCTGAGTTTTTACAATTATCTTTAATTGAAGCCTGCTATTTACAAGAAAAAGGTCGATTAAATATTTATGAAGATGGCAGCCTATGCAGCATAGGTTATTTAATTGATTTAATAAAGCATAAGGAACTTTATGGCAAATACGTTGTTTATCGTGATTTAAAAGATCGCGGTTTTGTTATTAAAACCGGTTTCAAATATGGTTCAGAATTTAGATTATATGATCGTGGAGGAGGTCCAGGTCAGGGGCATTCTGATTATTTGGTTAAAATTATTTTTGAAAATTATGATATTAATGCACTTGATTTTGCAAGTTATGTGAGGGTTTCTCATGGGGTGAATAAGAAACTTCTATTGGCTATTGTTGATGAGGATTTTGACATAACATACTATAATGTGGAATGGACAAGACCATAAGTTTAATTAAAGAAATCCTTTATATTTTAACATACTTTTATATTTATTGCAATAATTTTAATCATAAATTTAATTTGATATTATTAGTGGTGATGAAATGGCAGATTTAATTAATCCATGGGCATCATTTAGCCTAGATTATGATAAGTTAGTTAATAAATTCGGTATCGATAAGATTTCAGATATTATTGGAGATATCGAAAACCCTCAAAAATTGATGAAAAGGGGAGTAATTTTTGGACATAGGGAATTTGATGAAATTGTTAAGTTAATCAATCAGAATAAAGATTTTGCAGTGGTATCAGGTATGATGCCAAGTGGCCAAATGCATATAGGTCATAAAATGGTTGTGGATCAACTTAAATGGTATCAATCCCAAGGTGCAATGTTGTCTCTTCCAATAGCGGACCTTGAAGCTTATGCAGCCCGTAACATGAGCTTTGAAAAAGGCCGTGAAATTGCATTGAAGGAATACTTAACAAATTGGATTGCATTAGGCCTAGACCTTGAAAGGGACAATGTTAATGTTTACTTGCAATCTCAAAATAGTTTATTGCACAATTTAGCATTTAAATCTTCAAGTAAAACTAATTTCAGTCAACTCAAATCAATTTACGGATTTGAACATTCTACAAATATTGCTCATCTGCAGTCACCTTTATTTCAGGTTGCAGATATTTTACTTCCCCAAAGCGAAGAATTTGGAGGTCCGAAAAAGGTTGTAGTTCCTGTTGGAATAGATCAAGACCCTCATATTAGATTAACAAGGGACATTGCCCATAGACTTCATGAAAGTGAAGGATTTATTCCACCGGCTTCCACATATCATAGATTCCTAACAGGTTTGACTGGAGATAAAATGAGTAGTTCAAAGCCATCCACTGCAATTTATTTAAATGATGATACAAAATCCGCAATTAAGAAAGTTAAGTCTGCTAAAACTGGAGGGAGAGAAACTTTAAAAGAACAAGAAGAATTAGGCGGGGAAGTGGATAAATGCGTAATATATGAAATGTTGTTATACCACTTTATTGAAGATGATAGCGAACTTGAAAAAATCAGACATGATTGTTTAAATGGAACTCTACGCTGTGGGGAATGTAAAATGAGAACTGCAGAGTTCATGGAAGAATTCATGGATGATTTACACGAAAAACAAGTTGAAGCAGCAGAAATTGCTAAAACACTGATATAATGATAGAACAAATTAAATTAGCTTTCAGCGAAAATAGATTAGCCATTATAGTGGCAACAGTTATTCTTTTTGCTTCTTTAGTATTGGGTTATTTTTTAGAACCTTATTTGCATGGCTATTTAAGTCCTGTTGTTGAGCAATTGGAAGAAGGAGTTAGCAATGGCACTATTAAAGTAACATTCAATAGCATTTTTTTAAATAACATTAGAATCGTGTTTTTGATGTTTCTAACAGGATTCATTTTATGTTTTTCAGCTATAATTCTAGCTTTTAATGGGCTTTTTGTAGGATATTTTGTAGCGGATTATGGCAATTTAGTTAAATCGCTACTTTATTTAATTCCTCATGGAATTTTTGAGCTTTCTTCAATTGTCATAGCTTGCGCATCAGGTTTTGTTGCATTTAATTTCTTATTCAAGTTTTTAAAAACATTATCGATTCAAGAAAATAACTCTGTTAAAGATAAGTTAGCCATATCATTCAATGAAAGCTCTATTAAATTAGAACAGGCTATAATACTATTAATGGTTGCTTCCATTTTAATGGCAGTTGCAGGATTTGTTGAAGCTTACTTAACAATACCTATTGCAGATTATTTACTTTCAATTTTAAGTTAAATTTTATATAGGGATAATTCAAAAATATACATGTGATTTTATGATAAGATGTGTTTCATGTGGAGAAGAATATGGCGATGATGAAGTAATCTACACTTGTGAAAAGTGTGGATCTGTACTCGAACTCGTTAATGAAATCAATGTTTCAAAAGACACTTTTGACGGTAGAAAAGATAATTTGTGGAAATTTAAAGAGTGCATTCCTGTTGATGAATCAAAAATTGTTTCACTTGATGAGGGAGGAACTCCATTTTGTAAATGTGATAAGTTAGGTGAAGAACTTGGAGTAAACTTGTATGTTAAAGTGGAAGGATCCAATCCAACAGGAAGTTTTAAAGACAGGGGAATGACTGTGGGCATGACAAAAGCAATGGAACTTGGAGTAAGTACTGTAGGTTGTGCTTCAACCGGTAACACTTCAGCATCACTTTCAGCTTATGCCGCTCGTGCAGGTTTACGCTGCATTGTATTTTTACCTTCTGGAAAAGTTGCACTTGGGAAATTAGCACAAGCGATGTTCCATGGTGCTGAGGTCATGTCAATCAATGGAAACTTTGACGAAGCACTTGAAGCCATGACAGCTCTTGCATTGGAAAAACATCTTTACCTATTAAATTCAATAAATCCATACAGATTAGAAGGACAAAAAACAATAGGATATGAAATTGTCCGCGATTTGGGTTGGAAAGCTCCTGATAGAATTATTTTGCCAGTAGGTAATGCGGGAAATATTTCAGCTATCTGGAAAGGGGTTAAGGAATTTCATGATGCTGGATTTATTAAAGACTTGCCAATGATGACCGGTATTCAAGCGGAAGGAGCATGCCCTGTTACAAATGCATTTAAAAAAGGAGATAAATGTGTTGTGCCGGTGGAAAATCCGGAAACTATTGCAACCGCCATTCGTATTGGAGCACCAGTTAGTGATATTAAAGCTTTGAATGCTATTTATGATTCAAACGGATATTCTGAAACAGTAACTGATGGGGAGATCCTTGATGCACAAAGATTACTTGCAAGAACTGAGGGTATTGGTGTTGAACCAGCTTCAGCAGCATCTATTGCAGGTCTTAAAAAACTTGTTGATGAAGGTGTAGTTGATAAAGGTGAAACAATCACTTGTGTGGTTACTGGACACTTACTTAAAGATCCTAACACTGCTATTGAAGCATGCACTCAACCTACACAAGTTGATGCGGATATAGATACTTTAAGAGAGATTTTAATGAATAAATAAATTCGCTTTGATTCACTTTTACTTTTAATTTTTTCTTTTAATTTGCTTTTATTCAAACAATATTTATACATTTTTTATTTAACCTAATCTATGAAAAACATTTTTAAAGATATTCGTGTCAGTATTTATGTTAAAATATCATGGTTACTAATGTTGAAATTTTTAAGATTTAACCATGTTAAAACAATAGATTTATATATAAGCAAATTATAACTATTATTAACAAATTTAAATGTGAGGTGTAAATAATGAGTGAATTACCTATTGCACCAGTGGGCAGAGTTCTCAAAAACGCTGGAGCACAAAGAGTAAGTGATGATGCTAAAATTGCATTAACTGAAGCTATCGAAGATTACGGTAACGAAGTTGCACAAAAAGCTGTCGGTTTTGCTCGTCACGCTGGTAGAAAAACTGTAAAAGCTGAAGATGTAAAATTAGCAATCAAATAGATTTGTTAATGATTATCTTCATAGATAGTAATTTTATTTTACTATCCCTTTTACTATTTTTTCATTTTTAATTTAAATTTTTAAACTCAAAAGTTAACTGTTTTATTCTATTTTTACAAACATTTATATACTATACTATCCAATTTAATATTGTCTAGTTCTCTAGAATTATTTCATTAATTACTAAATTTTTATTTTTAGTTTTGCTAAAAATTATATGAAATTCAGAAGTATTTGTATTGAAAGTTTAATCCCTCTTATTTTTTCCCGGGATTATATTTAGTGATATATGAATTATTCAAGAATTAGTATTATTAAAACTATATTAGATTATTCTATCGAATAATTTGAGTAATTTTATAGTTAAAAAATAATCTAACTATATAGAATTACATTATATTATGATTCAAAATGAATTGTAATATCTGCCGATGGATGGCATAGCCAGATGAAAAAGGAGGTATATTTTATGGCAAACATTTATGTAAAATTTGACACACCTGAAGAATTAGCTAAACAAGCTGAAGAAGCATTAGAAACCGCACAAGCTACCGGTAAAGTAGCAAAAGGTACTAACGAAGTAACTAAATTCATCGAAAGAGGAAGTGCAGCATTAGTTGTTATCGCAGAAGATGTAGATCCTGCTGAAATCGTTGCACACATTCCTGTTCTCGCTGATGAAAAAGAAATTCCTTATATATACTTACCAACCAAAGAACAAGTTGGTGTAGCTGCTGGTTTAACTGTTGGTACTGCTTCCGCATGTATTGTTGATGCTGGTGAGGCAGAAGCTGCTGTTAGTGATATTGTAGTTAAAGTTGCTGAATTAAAAGAATAGATATATTTTTTTAGAATAATTTACGGTGATTTAAATGGAAGAAGGAACTCCTGCTGAAGTCATTGAAGTTTTAAAAAGAACTGGTATGACTGGTGAGGTAATGCAAATTAAATGCAGAATCCTCGAGGGTAGAGATAAAGGAAGAATTTTAACAAGAAACATTATGGGTCCTGTAAGAAAAGGTGACATGTTAATGTTACTTGATACAATTAGAGAAGCTAAAGAAATTAGGACTCCTTAAGAAGGTGTAAAATCATGAGAACTTGTTCATTCTGTAATAAAGAAATAGAAGAGGGTACCGGAAAAATGTATGTTAAAAGAGACGGTTCAATTTATTTCTTTTGCAGCAGCAAATGTGAAAAAAATATGATTAAACTTGGAAGAGTTCCAAGAAAAGTTAAATGGGTTAAAGAATGATTCAAAAAAGTTTTGTTATGATGAAACCTGACGCTGTTCAAAGACGTCTTATGGGTAAAATATTGTCTCGCTTTGAAGAGAAAGGTCTTCAAATCGTTGCATGTAAATTAATTCAAATTGATGAAGATTTAGCAAAAACTCATTATGGAGAGCATGCTGAAAAACCATTTTTCCCAAGTTTAGTTGAATATATTACTTCTTCACCATCTTTTGCTATGGTAATTCAAGGAGAAGAAGCTATTACTACTATTAGGAAAATTGTTGGAGCAACCAATCCTTTAGAAGCAGATCTCGGAACAATTAGAGGAGACTTTGGTATGGATACTGGTAGAAATATTATTCATGCTTCAGATGCTCCTGAATCTGCAGAAAGAGAAATTGACCTTTTCTTTAACGAAGATGAAATTTGTGATTATCAGATTATCGATAATGATTTAATTTATGAATAAATTTAAAAATTTAGAATTTTATTATTAAAGAAGATTAGCATGAAAATCAGATCCCCAATTGTGTCAGTTTTAGGACATGTAGATCATGGAAAAACAACATTATTAGATTATATTAGAGGTAGTACTATCGCTGATAAAGAAGCAGGCGGTATTACACAGCATATTGGTGCTACAGAAATCCCAAATGACACTATTGAAGAAATCTGTGGTAATTTTATTTCAAGATTAACTATCAAGGATTTAATCCCGGGATTGTTCTTTATTGATACTCCAGGTCATGCAGCATTTACTAGTTTAAGGAAACGTGGTGGCGCATTGGCTGATTTAGCTGTTTTAATTGTTGATATTAATGATGGTTTTAAACCGCAAACATATGAAGCATTAAATATTCTTAAAATGTATAAGACTCCATTCATTGTTGTTGCTAACAAAATAGATAGATTATTTGGTTGGGAGACTCATGAAGGAGCTTCATTCAAAGAATCTTTCTCACAACAAGCTCCAAGTGTTCAACAAAATTTAGACACTAAAGTTTATGAAATTGTTGGCACTCTTCACAAAGAGGGCTTCCAATCTGAAAGATTTGATAGGATAAGTAATTTTGCCTCACAAATTAGTATTATACCGATTAGCGCTAGGTCTGGTGAAGGAATTATTGAAGTATTAGCAATGCTTTTGGGTCTTGCTCAGGAATACTTAACCGAACAGCTGGAAATCAATGAAAATTCTCCTGCTAAAGGTACTATATTAGAGATTAAAGAAGAAGTAGGATTGGGTCTTACTGTTGACAGTATTATTTATGATGGGGTTTTACGAACTAATGATGAGATAGCTTTAATGACATCTTCAAATGAGGTGTTAACAACTAAAGTTAGATCTATTTTAAGGCCTCTCCCTCTTGAGGAAATGAGAGACTCCAAAAAGAAATTCCAAAAATTTGATGAAGTTGTTGCAGCTGCAGGTATTAAAATAGCTGCTCCTAATTTGGATGAGGTTGTTTCTGGTTCTCCACTTAGAGTTTTAAGTGACAGTGAGAACGTCAAAGAGGAAATCTTAAAGGAAATTGAAGATATTACTATTCACACTGATGATGAAGGTATTTTAGTTAAAGCTGATACATTAGGTTCTCTTGAAGCTATTGTTACATTGTTAAGCGAATTAAATATATCTATTCGTGAAGCAGACATTGGAGATGTTAATCGTAGAGATATTATTAATTCATCCATTGCTTTAAATGAAAATGATGCACATGGTGCAATCATTGCTTTTAATGTAAATGTTAATCCGAATTCTCAGGAAGATTTAGAAAATTCAGATGTAAAACTCTTTAAAGGCGATGTGATTTATCAGATTATTGAAGAGTATGAAGCATGGATTGACGAAATTGAGGAAGCTAAGAAAAAAGCATTTTATGATGCTATTATCAAACCTGCTAAGTTCATGTGTTTACCTAAATTGATTTTCCGTCAAAGTAAACCTGCTATTATTGGAATTGAATCCCTCAGCGGTACAATTAAACAAGGTCAAACTTTAATTAATAAAAATGGGGAATATGTTGGAGTAATAGTTAGTATGGAAGATAAAGGCGAAACATTACCTTCTATACCTAGAGGTCAAAGGGTTGCAATGGCTATTAAAGATGCTATTGTCGGAAAACAATTTGATGAAGGGGATGAATTGTATGTTGATGTCCCTGAAAAACATTATAAATTCATTGAAAGAGAATTTAAAGATAAATTAACTGAAAATGAGTTTGAAACTTTATACGAATTTGTAGAAATTAAACGTAAACAAGATCCAGATTGGGGTAAATTTGGTCTTTTTGAATAATAAAATAGTTATGAAAATAATTAATGGAGGAAAATACCATGGCATTCAAAGTTGTTGTGTCTCAAAAAGCTGAAACTTATCAAATGGAAGTTGATGATACTAAAGCTCTTAATGGTTTAGTCATTGGAGATGAATTTGATGGTGGAATTGTTGGTTTAGATGGTTACACTTTAAAAATCACTGGTGGAAGTGATAAAAATGGTTTCACTATGAAAAAAGATGTTTCAGGCACTAGAAGAATCAAAAGTTTATTAAGTGGTGGTATTGGTTATCATCCTAAAGCAGATGGTGTTAAAAGAAGAAAAACTGTTAGGGGAAACACTATTGCTGAGGATATTGTACAAATCAACACTGTAGTTGCTGAAGCCGGTAGTAAATCAATAGCTGATATTCTCGGTGTTGATGATGAAGAGGAAGAATAGTTTTACTATTTTTCTTATTTACTTTTAAGTCGAATTAAAATTATTAAAAAAGGTGGTTATCTGTGAACGTACAGTCAGATGTTAACATAGGTTTAGTTGGTCATGTAGACCATGGTAAGACAACCCTTACTAAAGCATTATCCGGAGTATGGACTGATACTCACAGTGAGGAAACTAAAAGGGGTATTTCAATTCGTTTAGGTTATGCGGATATTGAATTTAAAAAATGTCCCAAATGTGATGAACCTAAATGTTACACTACTTCCGATAAATGCGAACACTGTGGAAGCGAAACTGAATTAATAAGAAAGGTATCTTTTGTTGATGCTCCAGGTCACGAAACTCTTATGGCAACTATGTTATCTGGTGCTGCAATTATGGATGGTGCAGTGTTAGTAATTGCTGCAAATGAGTCTTGTCCACAACCACAAACTAAAGAACATCTTATGGCACTTGATGTAATTGGCGTTAAAGATGTTATTGTAGTTCAAAATAAAATTGATATTGTTTCAAAAGAAAGAGCTATTGAAAGCTATCATGAAATTAAGGAATTTGTTAAAGGTACTTGTGCCGAGGATGCTTTAATAATACCAGTATCTGCTCAACAAGGTGCTAACATTGATATATTGATTGAGGCAATGCTTGATAAAATTCATCCTCCTGAAAGGGATGTTGATGATTATGCGTTAATGCATGTTGCAAGGTCATTTGATATTAATAAACCTGGTTCTGGCGCTGATAAAATTAGGGGAGGAGTTATTGGTGGTACTCTAGTTCAAGGTATTTTTAAACTTGGTGATACTATTGAAATTAGACCGGGTCCTACCAATAAAGGTAAAAGAATTACCCTGAAATCAGAGATTATTGGTCTTGAAGCTAATGGTAAACAAGTTGAAGAAATCGGTCCTGGTGGACTTGTTGGTATTGCAACAAAATTAGATCCATCTTTAACAAAATCAGATTCGTTATCCGGAACTGTTGCTGGTGAGGAATTTACTTTACCTGATGTTTTAGATTGTTTCACAATGGAAGTTAAGTTATTGGATCGTGTTGTTGGAACTAAAGAAGAACGTGATGTTACTCCAATTAAAATTAAAGAGCCATTAATGATTAATGTTGGAACTGCAACTACTATTGGTGTTGTTACATCATCTAAAAAGAATAAAGTTGATGTTACTCTTAAATTACCGGTATGTGCAAGTTCAGGAGATAGGGTTGCTTTAAGTCGTAGAGTAGGGGCACGTTGGAGATTAATCGGTTACGGTATTATTAAATAGAGGTAAAATAATAATGGACTCTAAAGAAGTTGTAATTGATACCAATTTTTTTATGGTTCCTTTTCAGTTCAATGTAGACATAATCACTGAACTTGAAAACTTACTACCTTCTTATAAATTAACTACTCCAAGCTTTGTTATCAATGAATTGAAGGGTTTGAAAAGAAATACTAAGGGTAAAACAAGGTTAAATGCGAATTTAGCTTTGAAGTTAGCTAATTCTTCAAAAGTTGAAATAAAGGATATTTCATTACTTGAAAATGAAACTGTGGATAATGCGTTACTGAGAGTTTCAGAAGTTTTAGCTACGAATGATATTGAATTAAAAAATCGTGCAAAAAACAAAGGGATAACAATAGTATATTTAAGGCAAAAAAAATATATTGCTGTTGAAGGTAAAATATAATATTAATTAAACTTATTAAAAAATGAGGGATTATTTTGTATTATAAAACAAAAATTGAGGATACTGTAAGAATTCCACCTTACAAATTTGAATATCCTCTTGAAGAAGTTGCAATTCAAACTTTAAACGAAACCTATGAAGGCCGTTTAGATAAAAAACTTGGTTTACTCATTTGTGTTAATGAAATTGATGAAATTAGCGATGGAAAACTCATTATGGGCGATGGAGCTTCATATCATAATGTTGTTTTTGATGCTATTTTCTTTAAACCAGAGCAACATGAAATTTTTAATGGTGAAGTTATAGATATAGCTGATTACGGCGCTTTTGTGAGAATTGGGCCTATGGATGGTTTGATACATGTTTCTCAAGTAATTGATGATTATATTAATTATGATGCTAAAAGAGGAGCATTACTCGCTAAAGAATCAAATAAAACTTTAGATGTTGGTGACTTAGTAAGGGCTAGAGCAGTAAGTGTTTCTATTAAAGATGAATCTATTAACAGTAGAGATAATCATAGAAATTCTAAAATCCCTCTCACTATGAGACAAACAAATCTTGGCAGATTTGAATGGATTGAAGAAGCTAAACAAAAAACTAAGAAGGTTTAAAAATGAAAGCTTGTACTGTTTGTAAAATGATTTCTAGCAAAGACCACTGTCCTAGTTGTGGAAATCCAACTTCCGATAATTGGAGTGGTCTTTTGATTATAACTGATCCTACGGAGTCTAAAATTGCTCGTGAATTGAATATTGAGATTCCAGGCGAATATTGTTTAAGAGTAAG
This sequence comes from Methanobrevibacter sp. V74, assembly GCF_963082495.1. Taxonomy (NCBI): domain Archaea; kingdom Methanobacteriati; phylum Methanobacteriota; class Methanobacteria; order Methanobacteriales; family Methanobacteriaceae; genus Methanobrevibacter; species Methanobrevibacter sp. V74. The sequence continues at coordinate 125,950 of NZ_CAUJAN010000002.1, read as the reverse complement.
ATAGAGGGTTTTTTGTGTTACATTTAGATGCAGAATTAAATAAAGATATAATATTGGAGCTTAAAAGACCTTTAGGCAAATTATATCCTAACTTTGAAGATGCAATTGATGATATTAAGTCTTCCGAGTATTTAATTTCTGTTGGTGATGCGACTTTCGCCAATCTTACAAAACATGGATTATATCCGAATATTGGCATAATTGACAATTTAATTCAGAGAAAAAATCATACTCATGAAGTTATACGTGCAGAGCATATTTTAAAAGCAGAAAATCCTGCGGGGTATTTGACTGATAATCTATGGGAAACCATAGGTAAGGCTCTTGAATTATCTAACAATGGTGAATGTTATGTAATTGAAGTGGCAGGGGAAGAAGATCTTGCGGTTCTTCCTTGTATAATATTGGCAAATCCGGAAACTACCATTTTATATGGTCAGCCTAATGAAGGATTAGTGCTTTTAAAAGCTCGTGATTTAAAAAATAAAGCTCAAGAACTTCTTAACGGATTTATTAAAATAAAATGAAGAGGTTTTATCATGGAAATTGAAATTTTTGAAGAAAAAGAAAATAAAATATTTAACAGAAAAGAAATTAAGTTTTATGTTGATTACAGTGGAGAAGCAACTCCTAAAATATTGGATGTTAAATCTAAATTAGTTGCTTTATTAAACAGTAAAAAAGATTTAGTTGTAGTTGATAAGATACAACCACACTACGGTGAACCTAAAGCATTAGCTTATGCTAAAGTTTACGATACTGTAGATGATTTAACTTACATCGAAGCTAAACATGTTGTTGCTAAAAATGAAGAACCTGAAGAAGAACCTGCTGAAGAAGCAGATGCAGAAGAATAGGTGATTTGAATGGTAAAAAAATCTGATTTATATGAAGTAGATGGAGACAAAATTGTAAGAAAAAACCAAATTTGTCCTCGTTGTGGTGATGGTGTATTTATGGCTGACCATGGTGACAGGGTTGCCTGCGGTAAATGTGGATACACTGAAATGAAAAAATAAGATTTTTTTAATCTTTATTTCTTTTTTTTTATTTATTTTTGATTTTTATTTATTTTAAAGAAGGGATTCTTTTGGATAACATTAGAAATGGTCGTTTTAAGACTGGAATGACTGATGAAGCAGCTGAATACACTTCATCACTTGAAGCGGATAAAATTATTTTTGAAGCTGATATTAAAACTAATTTTGCACATACTTCTATGTTGAAATATGAAGGGATCATTGATGCTGAAATTGCGGATAATATTTTATGTGCACTCGATTCACTTAAAGAAGAAGGTTATGATGTATTAGTCTTTGATCCTTCAGTTGAAGATGTTCACATGGCAATTGAGAATTATGTTACTAATAAAATTGGTTCTCAAGCCGGTTTTATGCACACTGCCAAATCCCGTAACGATCAAGTTGCATGTGATGTTAGATTAGTTTTAAGAGAGAAAATCATTGAAATTCAAATAGGCATTTTAGAATTTATGGAAGGATTGGTTGAAATGGCTGGAGAACACTTAGACGATGTTTTCATTGGTTTTACACACTTGCAGCATGCTCAGCCAATTACAATTGCTCATCATTTAATGGCTCATGTACAGGCATTAAAAAGAGATTATGAACGTTTGGCGGATACATATAAACGTGTCAATTTAAATCCATTAGGTTCAGCAGCTATGGCCACTACTAGCTTTCCTATTAACAGACAATTAACTACTGATTTACTTGGATTTGATGCTTATTTGGAAAATTCCATGGATGGCGTTTCAGCAAGGGATTTTATTGCAGAATCTATCTTTGATTTTGTTGCATTGTCTTCAACACTTGCAAAAATCTGTGAGGAATTGGTTTTATGGAGTACTTATGAATTTGGTGTTATTGAAATGGCAGATGAATATTCATCAACTTCTTCTATTATGCCGCAAAAGAAAAATCCTGATGTAGCTGAACTTGCCCGTGGTAAAACAAGTATTGCTACCGGTGAATTAATTACTATTTTAACAATTCTTAAGGCTATTCCTTATACTTACAACAGGGATTTACAAGAGATAACTCCTCATTTATGGAATGCGATTAAAGTAACTCAAGATACTTTGTCTATTGTAACCAAGATGTTGCTTTCAGTTGAATTTAAAGTTGACAGATGTGCAGAGCTTGCTGGTAAAAACTTCGCAACTGCAACTGATTTGGCTGACATTATGGTTCGTGAAAAACAGATTCCATTCAGAACCGCTCATAAGATTGTTGGAAGAATTGTAAATGAAGCTAGTGCAAGCAGTATGGCTGAAGAGGATATCACTTCTAAATTCATTGATGAAATTGCAGTGGAATTAGGTTTTGATGAACTGAACTTAAATGGTGATTTAATTCAAAGAGCCTTAAATCCTGCTGAAAATGTTAGAATTCGTGCTGTTCCTGGAGGTCCGGCTCCCGAAATGGTTGAAATGGCTAGAAGTAACATTAAAGAATTTTTAAATGAAGAATTCGAGAAAAAAGGAATATGATTCCTTTTACTTTTTTTATTCAAAATAATTTAGGTATTCCTAAACTTTATATACTTTTATAGACAATAAAATATTGTCGATATAATTTTTGGTTATGCGGCATGGTTATTTAATAATTTGACTTTGATGGAAACTTATTAATTATTCCTCAATGAATTCAATAAGTAAAGCTCAGCTCCATTATAGTCATCTTATTTTTATAATCATTTATTTTGAAGCTGGGACATGATTAGTGTTCAAAATAAATATAATTTCCAAATTTGATTTATTTTTGAATTATTAAAATAATTGTATAATTTTTATTCATATAAGGTATACAAAATTTTGAGTCATGTCACGTCCTCATTTTTCAAAAAAATAATTATTCAGAATCTTTATGCTTTTTAGATTTTAAATAATTTTCATGTATTTCATCAGCTAAATCTTGGTTTCCTTCAATGATAGGTCCTGTATAATCACAGTCATAACAAACCCATTGGGACCAATTTTGCGGAATGATCCATTTCACCTTATCTGATCCACATCTCGGACAAATATTTTTCATATTATTACCTCTTTTAATTTATTTTTTTTGTAAAACTCCAAATCAAATCAAGTGCTTCACCCGGTTCGAGTGCACCTGAACGAGTTTCTCTTAGTATTCTCTGTATTGAAAATTTCCTCATATATGGAAATTTTTTGTGAACTTCATAAAGAAGGGGACAACCAAATCCTTTAAACTCTTGTAAATCATATTTCCGGATTAAGGATTTTATCTCTTGTTTTCCAACACTCAAACTAGCTGGAAGGTTTAATCGATATAATGATTCTTCTTGCAAATTCATACATTGGCTGCCAGTTGCAAGCATATCTCCGAAGATAATTATTGGAATTTCTTTATCTTTTGCATATTCCTTAACTAATTCCAATGTGTTTTTAGAACATTTTCCACAAGGGTGAAGATTGCCTGTAAATGATTCTTGGATTACTTTCGTGTAGTTAGATGGAATATATTCATGAGCTATTTCTAAACGATTGGTTAGACTTTCAATATTTTGTTTAAATTGCTTTGGCAAAATTATAGTTCCCGGATCAACCGTAACTGCAATGGGATTGAAACCTAACTTTTTAGCCAATATAAGTGAAAAACTACTGTCAACACCACCTGAAAGTGCAACAAGGGCTTCTGTATTTTCTGATTGTTCAAATTCATTTTGAGCGAAATAATCATCGAAGTTGAAACTATAAATCTTATCTAATTTATTATCAATTGTTTTTTCTAGGTTTTTTAAGCCGGTTGAATTCAAGTTCAAGTTATGCAATGTTTTTTTAGATAATTTTAATTTATATTCCTTATTTAAAAAGTCGCCATAACTTTCAACATGAATGCTATTTAGACCCAATTTTTCTCTAAGTTTACCTACTACCCAACCGCCTTTTCCAATAATGGATGATTTGTCTGGTCTGTCTTCAGTTATAACCCATAATTCATTAGTTTTTTCATCAAAATATATTTTTTCAATGAAAATATTAACTTTATCATGACCGATTTCTTCTCGAATGGAATTAACTTCATTTAAAATGAATTCTTTTTCATACATTATATTTTATTTATGTTAAACTACCTTAAATATTAAACTTTTAATTATATAGAAATTAAATAGTAGTATAGAGGAGTTATATGCAATATCGTGAACTAGGCAATACAGGCATTAAAGTATCTGAAATTGCTTTTGGTGCTGAATTTTTGGTAGAAAGGTCATATGAAGACACTGAAGAATTAATTAAAGTATGTGAAGCTAATGGGATTAATTTTGTTGACTGTTGGATGAGTGAACATGATGTACGTTCCCATTTGGGAAGGGCTATTAAGGATAATCGTGAAAATTGGGTAATACAAGGCCATCTAGGGGCTACCTGGCAAAACAATCAATATGTTAGGACCCGTGAAATGGATAAAGTAATTCCTGCATTTGAAGATTTTATGCAAAGATTTCAAATTGACACATTAGATTTCGGCATGATTCATTATGTGGACCAAATTGAAGATTATGAAGAGATAATGAACGGTCCATTTATGGAGTATGCTAAAAAACTTAAAGGAGAAGGAACAATAGCTCACATTGGATTAAGTACACATAATCCCGACATTGGATTATTGGCTGCTGAAAATCCAGAAATCGAATTATTAATGTTTTCAATTAACCCGGCATATGATATGTTTGGTGCAATGGATGATATTGAAGAATATAGAAAGGAAGATGCATATGATAATGAACTATCAAGTTCAAATCCTCAAAGGGCGGAACTTTATGAATTATGTCAAAATAATGGAACTGCACTGACAGTAATGAAAGGATTTGCTGGTGGAAACTTACTTTCAGATGAAACGTCTCCATTTGGCGTAGCTTTAAGCCCAATTCAGTGTATACATTATTGCTTAGAACAAAAAGGAGTAAACAGTATTTTTGTAGGTGTTAAAACTCCAGAGGAATTAATGGAGTCTCTTAAATACTGCGATGCAACACAGTCGGAAAAAGATTATAGTGAAGTTTTAAAAAATGCACCTAAACATTCATTTGAAGGGCAATGTACATATTGTGGCCATTGCGTTCCATGTGCTTCTGAAATTGATATAGCTATGGTGAATAAGTTATTTGGTCTTGCAAAAAATCATGATGAAGTACCTGCGAGTGTCCAGGAACACTACAACAATTTAAAGTTCAATGCATCTGAATGCATATCCTGTGGGGACTGCCAACCAAGATGCCCATTTAATGTGCACATTGTTGATGTAATGTTGGATGTGCAAGATTTATTTGGATTTTAAGGTGATAAAATGCAATATTTAACATTAAACAACGGTATTAAAATGCCAATACTTGGATTTGGAGTATATCAAATACCTCCAGAAGATACAGAACAAGCAGTACTAGATGCAATTAGTGCAGGTTATAGATTAATTGATACAGCACAAAGCTATTTCAATGAAAAGGAAGTGGGTGAAGCTATTGGAAAATGTGGAGTTCCACGTGAGGAATTATTCATCACAACAAAAGTATGGATTGAAAACTATGGATATGACAAATGCAAATCATCTGTTTTAGAATCCTTAGAAAAATTAGGCTTAGATTATATTGATTTAGTATTGCTGCACCAACCGTTTGCAGATTACTATGGTGCATATAAGGCACTAGAAGAGTTATATGAAGATGGAATCATCAAAGCTATAGGAGTATCAAATTTTTATCCAGATAGATTAACTGATATCTGTTTATTTGGACGTAAGATAATTCCTGCAATTAATCAAGTTGAAATTAATCCATTTAATGCTCAATATCCAGCTCAAGCCAATATGGAGAAAAATGGTGTTCAAATTTCTGCATGGGCTCCATTTGGGGAAGGAAAAGATAATATTTTTACTAATGACACTCTTGTTGGAATTGGTGAAAAACACAATAAGACGGTTGCCCAGGTGATATTGAGATGGTTGTTACAAAGAAGCATAGTCGTTTTATCAAAGTCAACTCATAAAGAAAGAATGGAAGAAAATATTGATGTATTTGATTTCGTTTTAGATGAAGAGGACATGTTGGAAATAATGAATCTTGATAAATCTGAAAGCTTATTTTTCAATCATCAAGACCCGGAAGTTGTTGAATTGTTCAATGACCTAGTTGGAGCTATAAAAAAACAAATGCATAATGAAAAATAGCTATCGTGTTTTACTTTTGTATAAAATAGAGGTGGAAAAAAAATATGATATATGTATCATTAATAGCGTTAATCTTAGCAATAGGAATACTATACTGTACCAAAAAAACAAAGATACAAAAATATTATTCATATTACTTGCAATATGTCTAATAATAAACTTCATAATATAGAGTTAATCTAAAATAAAACTCTATTATTTTAAATTTTTTACAAAAGAGAGTGAACAAAAATGAGTGAATACACAAGCATAAAAATAAGTAAAAAATTAAACGAAAGAATGCAATTAATAAAAAAACAAAACAATTACAAAAGCATTAATGAACTATTAGAAAAAACACTGGAAAAAACAGTAAACGAAAACATGGAAGTAATCCAAGAACAACCATTATTTATGTAGTGAAACACCAATAACATGGACAGAACTAAAACAAAGCACCAATGGTACAACATGGAACCAAGGAAACGAAACCGTAACTGTATTATTTAAAGATAATCAAGGTGCTTTCCTCAGATTTGAATATGAAAATGAAGTGGAAGTAGAATACTACCATTTCATTTAAAACTAATTTTTTTCAATAATTATTTAACTCTTCAAGTTTGAATAATCTTTCCATAAATGTCATTCATTTTATCCTATTCTGATTTAAGTATTGTTTTTATTTATTCTTTGATTAAAATTTTCATTTTATAACTGAGTTAATCATTTTTTCTTGCAAATAAATTAAAGATATCATCATCACTTAATTTGTCAACATCATTAAATAAACTTTCAATTTTTGATAGTCTTTCTTCCATGTTCTCTGCTTGAGCTTCTTTTTCTTTAACTTCTTTTTCTAAAGTAGTGATTTTCCATAATGAAAAATAGCTATCGTGTTTTACTTTTGTATGGTACCAAAAAAGACTTGGATACATTAATATGGTAATTTCAAACTTTGGAGTTCATTTTAAACAAATTTTTCATCAAAATCTGTTTTCTGATGTATATTAAATAGCTAATCAGAATATCTTACAAACTAAAAGAACAAAATTGATGGTGACATGTATTTCAAATAATTTAATATAATGCATCTAACAAATATTCACATGATTATTATGCCATACGAATTTAAAAATAAAAAAAATATTTCAACAATTGGTGTTCATGCAGGTCAAGAAGAAGTTGATGAAACAGGTTCGAGAGTGACACCAATTTATCAAACAACCTCTTATGTATTTGATTCACCCAAACAAGCTGCAAATCGATTTGCACTCAAAGAAGGAGGAAATATTTACACTAGGTTAAATAACCCAACAACAGAAGCTTTTGAAAAAAGAATGGTTGCTATTGAAGGTGGAACCGCTGCTTATGCAACTGCTTCCGGAATGGCGGCGATTTTTTATGCAATAATTAACCTGACCCAAGTAGGGGACAACATTGTATCGGCAGATAACTTATATGGTGGAACCTATGAATTATTTGAAAATACTCTAGAAGAATTGGGACGTAATGTAAAGTTTGTTGACTCACAATCTCCAGAATTATTTAAGAAAGCTGTTGATGATAAAACCCGTGCAATTTATGTTGAATCCATTGGAAATCCGAAATTAGATATTCCTGACTTTGATAGATTATCTGAAATCGCACATTCACATCAAATTCCATTAATTGCAGACAATACTGTCGGTATTGGTTCTGTAAGGCCATTTGACCATGGAGCAGACATCATTACATCTTCTGCAACTAAATACATCGGCGGGCATGGTACAACTCTTGGCGGAATTGTAATTGAAAAAGGGGATTTTGATTGGATGTGCGGTAAATTTCCAACACTATCCGAGCCTGATGAAACATACAATGGTTTGATTTTTGCTGAAACTTTTAAAGGATCTGCTTTTACAACAAGATTAAGAACAGTAGTTGGAAGGGATACAGGAGCAATTCCTTCTCCATTTGGATCGTTTTTACTATTGCAAGGTCTTGAAACATTGGGTTTGAGAATTGAAAGACATGCGGAAAATGCAATGGCGGTAGCTGAACATTTAGAAGCTCATCCAAAAGTTGCATGGGTAACCTATTCTGGCTTGAAATCTTCTCCTAATCATGAAATAGCTAAAAAATATGCTGAGAAAGGTTATGGGGGAATTGTTTCATTCGGTCTTAAAGCAGGTTATGATGGAGCTTTGAAGTTCATTGAAAATGTTGAATTGATCTCATTTTTAGCAAATATTGGTGATGCAAAGTCATTAGTCACTCACCCTGCATCAACAACACATTCCCAATTATCTGAAGAACAGCAATTATCCACTGGTGTAACTCCTGATTTGATAAGATTCTCTGTTGGTATTGAAGATATTGAAGATATTTTAGCTGATGTCGACCAAGCTTTAGATAAAATTTAATTAAATTTTATCTTCTTATTTTTTTAAATATTAAGTGTTTTAAATTTAAACTCTAGCTAAATCAAATTTTAATCAGCTCACATGCCATTAACTCAAAAAATAGATAAACACCAGTTTCTGCTAAAAAAATCCACAGCACACCATTTAAAACTCAATTTATTAATAGTTTAACAAATAAATCAACAAATCTGCTAAAACTAATTTTTTCTGACAATAATTCTGTTGGATATCCTTCTATAAAGTAAATACTTTATTTTACTTAAATATTTTTTTAATAATATATATTAATTGGAGGTAATATTATGGATGTATCCGAAATACTTGGCGCCACATTAGGGGCACTTATAAGTTTATTCATAGTTTTAATTATTCTATCTGCAGTAGTACACTTTGTTTTAGGAGATAATATTTTATTAGTATTTATCTTGTATATTCTCATGGCAATTATGGCAGGTGCGATATTAAGTTCTGCAGCTACAACAAAATCAACGGCAATAGTTGGAGTTATACTGACAATAATTATTGCTTTTTCAATGTTGAATTTTGGTTTTACAAGGATATTTGGTCCAGATATCAGTTTTCCATATTCAATGTTAAATTTAGGTTCAATATATACTGGATTAATTATTTCATTATTTGTTGGTTTAATTTTTGTTTTCCGTAGAAATTAATGACTATAAAACTAGTTTCACATGATTAATGGAGTTTACATACATTATATTAATTTCAAATATTATTATGAGGTTAAGACATGGTTAGATTATCTAAAAGTGTATATTTGGCATGGGAATTAGGTGCCGCTGAAGCCGCCAATCTCAAACAAGAATTTTTTTCTGAAGATGAACTATTAATCGGTATTTGCAGTATGGAAAAAATAGTATTTTTGATTAATGAGAATAAGATTAATTTTAATGATGATTATGCGGGAAATATCAATATTGAAAATGATGAAATAATCGATTTTTTTAAAAAATTTAATATTGAAACTTCATTCATAAGACATGAAATTCGTAAATTAAAGGGAAATGGGAATTTTGAATCTGAAAACCAAATGATTTCAAGGTCTGAGTCTTGTAAAGCTATTTTTAATGATGCAAATAATATTGCTGAAAATACAAACAGTGAAGAGGTTCGCTGTATTCACGTTTTAAAAGCCATTTTAAATAATCCTTCAGATATTATCAAGACTTTTTTTGAAGATAATAATGTGGAATTTGAGGAATTGAAAACTAATTTAAATATTAATGAATCAAAAAGATTAAAATTATCTTCTAATAGTATATTGGTTAAATATGGTACTAATTTAACTGAATTAGCTAAAGAAGGAAAGTTAACTCCTGTAATTGGACGGGACGATGAATTATTGCAGGTTATTAGAACTTTAAACAAACACAAAAAGAATAATCCTTTAATTATAGGCGAACCTGGGGTTGGTAAAACTGCTTTGGTTAATGGTTTGGCTATAAAACTTCTTGATGGAAGTATGAAAAACTTCCTAAATGATAAACAAATAATTGAAATAAACATGGCTTCTTTAGTTGCAGGAACTAAATATCGCGGAGACTTTGAAGAAAAAATAACTAAACTTGTCAATGAATCTAAGGATAATCCTAATGTTATTTTATTTGTAGATGAAATTCATACGATGCTGGGGGCAGGTTCTGGTGGCGGCAGTTTAGATGCTTCCAATATTATAAAACCTGCATTAGCTAATGGTGATTTGGTAATGATAGGTGCAACTACATTACAAGAATATCGAAAATATTTTGAAACAGATCCTGCATTTGAAAGGAGATTCCAACCGGTTGTATTGGAAGAACCTACTCCTGAAGATACATTATTCATTCTTAAAGGTTTAAAAGAGAATTATGAGGAATATCATAATGTTACAATTTCAGATGAAGCAATTAATGCTGCTGTGAATTTATCGGTGAGATATATTCCTGATAGAAACCTTCCAGATAAGGCATTAGATGTAATTGATGAAGCATGTTCTCGTAAAATTATTCCAAAATTAGATATAACTAATTCTTTAAGTATAGAATCTATTGTTAGTGAAGAAGATGTTAGAACAGTTGTTTCTGAATGGGTTGGAGTTCCTATTTCTGATGAATCATCACAATTGGATAAAGCTCAAAAAATTGAAGGATTTCTGAAATCAAAAATCATTGGTCAGGATCATGTTATTGAAAAAGTTTCAAGAAGAATTAAAAATTCTTATGCAGGCATTAATAATCCGGATAAACCTCTGGCGGTTTTTTTATTTTTAGGGCCAACCGGTGTTGGAAAAACATTTTTCTCGAAAACATTAGCTAATTTTTTATTTGATAATGAAAAATCTTTAATCAGGGTGGACATGTCAGAATATAAAGAAGAACATTCAATTTCAAAATTAATAGGTGCTCCTCCAGGTTATAAAGGCAATGATGAAGGAGGATTTTTGACTAATGCAATTAAGAATAATCCTTATTCAATCGTGTTATTAGATGAAATTGAAAAATCACATCCTAAAATATTCGACGTGTTTCTGCAGGCATTTGATGAAGGACGTCTAACCGATGGAAAAGGGAATACCATAAATGCTAAAAATTGTATTTTTATAATGACTTCAAACATTCAACTTGAAACAAGACAAGATTATAATGTTGCATTTGGAGGGACTCAGGAAGATATGAATACATTAAATATATTGGATAATTTAGCACAAGTAATGAGACCAGAATTAGTAAATAGAATTGACGATGTCATAATTTTTAATTCATTAACGAAATCTGACCACGAATCTTTAGTAAAATTGTATGTTGATGAATTTGCAAATCGCCTTTTGTCTGAAAAAGCTATTGGACTTACAATCAAGGGTTCAGTTTATAAATATCTTGTAAGTAAAGGGTATAATGCAAACTTTGGAGCTAGATATCTTAAAAGAACTGTAGAAAAGCTTGTAGAATATCCAATTTCTGACATGATTGTCAATAGAGAAGTTAAAGAGGGAAATACAATTGTTATTTCAGCAGTACGTAATGATTTAAAATTTAAGGTTAACTAAGGGTGTTATTATGAATCATGATGAAGTAAAACAAATGGTTGAGGAATTTTTTAGAGGCCAGTATGAAATTGAAAAATTTTTGGGCGCTGGAGGTTTTGCAGATGTTTATCTTGCAAAACATATTTACTTAAATGATCGCCGTGCAATGAAAATTAACAAGGAACCTTTGCCTGCTAAAAATATTGATAATATTTTTAAAGAAGCAAGAATTGCTACCTTGATTAGGCATAAAAATGTTATTAGTATGCATGATGCAGGGATTATATCAGTTTCGGGACAGGATAAAAATGGACTTTTTAATTTCGGCTTAAAGGATAGGCGTGATAAAAATTATGCCTATTTTGTTATGGAATATGTTGTAGGTGGTGATTTATGGGAATATTGGAAATCTTTTGAAAATCAGGATAAAATAATGCCTATAATTGAGGTTTTAGACATAATGAAACAAATTGCCATGGGATTGGATGTTTTGCATAATAACAATCCTAAAATTATTCACAGGGATATCAAACCTCAAAATCTTTTAATGAAAATAGAAGATGGTAAGCCACTTATTAAGATTACTGATTTTGGTTTAGCAAATGCAAAAGATAGTGATAAATCATTTGATAAATTATCTGTTGCAGGAACGCCACTTTACATGGCTCCTGAATGTTTTAAAAAGAGTTATTCTGCAATGAGCGATATTTATGCATTGGGAGTTATATTTTATCAGTTATTAACAAATAAATTCCCTTATGACATCTTACATTTTGATATGGGGGACATGTTTTTTGGAAAACCGTGGGAAAGGCAATTAAAACCTCCTAGTATGTATAATTCAGAAATATTTCCAAAATTAAATGAAATCGTAATGAAATGCTTGGCAGTTAATCCAAGGGAAAGATATAGTAATTCAGGAGAACTTTTAAAAGTTATCAATGACTTTATGGAGGATGATTTGGGAGTAGATGAAACAACTATGATTTATACTTCTGAAATATCTTCTTCAGGTTCGATTGATGAGGATGATGAAGGAAACATTAATGATCCAGAATTCAGCGAAAGTATGGAAGACATGTTGTCAAAAGCTTTCAAATTAGCTAAACAGGAAAATAAACTTGAGGAAGCTATTGAAATTCTTGAAAAAGCAATTATTAACAATATTGATGTTCGTGAAAAATATACTTATCGCCTTAGATTATGGAAAGATGAAATGCCTGATGAAAAATTAAAAAAAGAGGCGTTTAATGTATACAGTCAAAATAACCCTAGTTATTCACTTGCATGCGACCTTTTAGAGGAAGCAATTGCATATAATCCTAACTTAAATGGAAAATATGAAGGTTATGTGTGTTTATGGTCATTATTGTCAGATTTGTCTGAAAACAAAAATATTAATGAGGCGGTTGATTACCTTAATGAATTAATGGAGGATTATCCATATATTAAGAAAATGTATGAACCGGTTATTAATACTTTAAAAACATGTGATGTTGATAAAATTGTAAATGAATCAGTTAAATTAATTAAGAAATATAGATGGGACGATTCTAAAAAAGTTGAAGTTGCTAGGTTAATGGAATTTGCTATTCTTACAGATAATGTTATAAAAGATAAATATTCTGTTAAATTATCTTTATGGAAGCGTGGTTTATCTATGTGAGGTGTAATCGATGGATATACATGAAAATATTTACAGGACAAATGGTTTTAGAATTCTCGGTTTGGATATAACAAGTAAAAATAGAAAAATTGATAATCGTATTTCTAAAATTAATAGATACAGAGAAAGAAAAGATTTTAATGATACTGAACCTTTAGTTGATGTTTTTAAAAATTCTAAAATGGATTTTTTATTGCCAGTTTCACCAGAGCCATCATATAATGAGTATCAGGATGCAAAAAATAGATTAAAAGATGTTGAAACAAGATTGATAGATGAAATTTTTTGGTTTTGGCCAAAATCATTTGACAGTGATTTAGATGATGAAATTGTAGGATATTTAAAAGACGGTGAATATTATGAAGCTATTTCTTATTGGAATGACACATCTATATCAAACACTATGAATATGACTTCCATCCATAATTTGGCTGTTTTATATCATGTTAGAGCATTAGATGGATTTATCGATGGTGATGGGGATATAATGTTATTTGATGATTTAGAGCTTTCATTAAATTATTGGTCACGAATTATTGATTCAAATAACTTTAAAAACTTTGTTAAAGAAAGAGTCAATACTTTGAATCATCCTCGTTTGACTGAAAAGTTTGTTGATGAAATATTTGAAGAATTGCCTTATGATTTGTTAAATATTAATTATATTTTTATTAAAAAATATTTGGACTCCTCAAATATCACAAAAACACAATTGGATTGTGTATCTAATTTCATTGACTGTATTCAAAATTCTCCTTTCGATAAATCAGTTATTTCAAGAGTCTCTTCTAAAATTACTAATCTCATTGAAAATTCAATAAATCGAAATAAGGATTCTTTTGTAAGGTCTTTTGAAAGTGCAGATGAAAAGGATAAATTTAATTTATTATTTGATTATAGTGATGAGATAATGCCTTATTTATCAATATTACACGATTCATTAAGCAATGACACTTTTGCAAATAATTTATTGAATAATACTTGTAGATTTTTGCTAAATAAAATTCCAACCGCTGAAATATTGATTTTCATGAAATTAGTGGATGATGCAAGTTATAAGAAATTTATAGATTTATTAAATATGTTATATGAAAATGTCACTGATAAGGCATTAAAAGAGAATATACGTGCGGATTTGTCTATTGATGAAATTAAATTTGACGAAACAAGTTCTGATGTTAACTCAGCTAATCTTAATGTATCTGTTAAAGACCAGAAGGGCAATAATTTAATCGCTGTTGTGATGTTGTCTAATTCTGAAACTGGTCAGAAGTTTGAGGAAGTCATGACCACTTCGGGATCAACTACTATATATGACTTACCTAAAGGTAACTATGAATATAAAGTAATAGCTTTAGGATATGAAATACGTGAAGGTAAAATAAATATTGGCACCGGTCAAAATTCATTAGATATAAGACTTGATGAGATAATGCCTATAGTTCATAATACTTTCTCTTACAATAAACGATTTTTCATTTTCGTTGCTGCAGTGATTTTAGCATCCATTGCATTTAATGTGGTTATTAATATGCTATAGGGTAGTGATAATATGAGTGAAAATCCGTTAAATTCTGTTAAAGGAATATTTAATAGAAATCAAAAAGGAAATAATACAAAAAATATTCCTCCTAGGGCTAAAATAGATATGAATCAAATAAATCAAAACATGTTGAAAAATCCAAAACAGGCAATACCTAATCCAAATAAAAAAGAATCATCCGAACTTGACATGATTTTTATCAATCGTATGCAGGAAATAGAAAAGGTAGTTGCAAAACTTGTCAAAGACATTCAGGTTTTAGATTCCAAAAATCCCGCCATTTCCTCTAAGATGAATAGAATATTGGTTGAAATGATAATAAATATTTGGAAAATCGGAGGGATTGTAACTGATTATCAAGAAAACAATCAATTAGGTGTTGTATGTAATTTATTGTCAAATCAAGAACAAGAATTATTGAAAATCATGGAAAATCCAAAAGCTGATGCTGCAAAACTCGGCAAGGATTTAAGTGAAGTTCAAATGTGTCAAAAGATAATTAATGATTCGATTCGCCCTATTAACTCTACTGTGGAATACTATAATCTTTTAATGTCAAAACTGTCAAAGTGGGGTTTTGAAGTGAAAGATCCTATCGGTCAAAAATATGACGTGAATATGGATATTGATTTAATTTCTTTTGAAAATCCTGATCCTAATTTAAAAGAACCTACAATTACGGAAACTAAAAAACCGGAAATTTATTTTAAAGGTAACAAAATTTTAAAAGCACAAGTCGTTGTTACAAAAGCAGGGACTAAATAATAATATAATAATGGTGAATAACATGTCAAACAACTCTGATGAATTGAGAACAAAAACGGTTGATTTCGGTATTGATTTGGGAACAACAACTTCAATCATTGCCCATTGTGAAGGTAATGACACTCCTATTGTTCCGAATTTAATTAGTAACAGAAATTTCACGCCTTCTGCTGTTGCTATGGATGAGGAAGGCAATGTTCTTGTTGGGGATTCGGCAAAAAGACAGGTTTTACTTGATCCAGATAATGCAACCGCTGAATTTAAACTTAACATGGGGATGAACAAAGGATTCCATTTTAAAGATTCAGATAAAACATTATTGCCTGAAGAATTATCTGCTGAAGTCTTAAAGGACTTAAAAAATTCTGTTTATAAACAATTGGATTTAAAAGTTCATTCTGTAGTAATTACAGTTCCTGCAGATTTTGGACCTATACAAAATGAAGCTACTAAAAAAGCTGCAGAACTTGCTGGCTTTAAAAATACTTGGAATGTAATGGAACCTGTTGCAGCAGCTTATGCCTATTATAACTTATCAAATGAAGATGGAACTTGGTTAATTTATGATTTAGGCGGCGGCACTTTCGATGTTTCTATTGTGAAATTGGAAGATGATGAATTTGAAAATTTAGCCCATTCGGGAGATGAGCATCTTGGCGGAAATCTAATAGATTGGGACATTGTATTCAAAATTTTCGCCAAAAAAATCAGTGCCGATTTGGGTCTAATGGATTTCAATAAAAAGAATGAGGAAAAATACAGAAAGGCATTTGCAAAACTTAAAGGTGCTGCAGAAGAAGCTAAAAAAGATTTATCAAGATTGGATAAATCAAGAATATTTGTTGATAGCTTATTAGTTCATGAAAATGAAATTTACGATTTTAAATATAATCTAACTAAGGATGAGCTTGAAGGAGTTATGGAATCCTATATTAAAAGAACAATTAACCATTGTAATGATGCATTAAAAAAAGCTAAATTAAATGTCGATGATATTGATTACATTATTCTTGTTGGGGGTTCAACTCTTAGTCCGGTTATACGTGAAAATTTAGAAAAATCATTTGATATACCTTTAAAATATGATATTGACCCAACAACTGTTGTTGCTAAGGGATCAGCATTATTTGCAGGAACCATACCTGATCCTTATGTGGAACTTTCATCAGGCAGTTTTGCATTAAAGCTAGATTATGATGCTACCGGTCCAATCGATGAGGAATTTTTTGTTTCAGGTGAAGTTTTATCCGATCAAGTTGATGACTTTGAAGGTTTTACTATTGAAGCAATAAATATTAAAACAAAAAGAAGCACAGGAAAGATTTCTGTTGAGGATGATGGCTTTTTTGAATTTGAGTTAATGCCTGAAGATGAATCAAATAAATATTCAATTAATTTATATGATCCAAATGGAATTTTAGTTGAACTTGATGAAAATTCGGCTAATGCAATTGAATATACTGCCGGTTTTGAGCCAACTATTATTTTACCGCACACATTAGGATTGGGATTATATGATGATACATTATTTGTTTTAGCTAAGGAAGGTTCACCTTTACCATATCATAATATGGAACCATTCAAAACAACATCTGAGGTTACAAAAGGTGATGAAACAAGTTTTATTTCAATGCCTTTGTATAATGGCACTGCTAAAATTGCATCCAATAATCAAAAAGTCGGAGAATTAATAATTTCCGGTGTTGATGTTGAAAAAACCATGGTAAAAGGTAGTGAAATTACAGTCACTGTTGATATTGACGAATCACGTGTAATGAAATTTGATGTAAATGTTTTAGATATAGGTCAGAAATTTCCATTTAAAATTGACCCGAATCTTGAAATTCTCAATTTTAATGAGGTAAATAATAAATTCATCAAAGCAAAAAGTAATTATGAAGAAGTAAAATCAAAATGCAGTGCAAATGATGCAACCGATGAAATAAAAGACTATTTAAATCAAATTGATGAGGAAAACATCATTGAAAATATTGAAGATTTCATGGATGGTGCAGAAAACGATGACGGTGCACTTAATCAAGCAAATAAACTTATCAATAAATTAAATGAAATTCTAAGCAATATTAATAAATTTTTTGATGAAAAAAATCAGTTTGAAGAAGTTAAGAATATAAGGGATAATGTTGAAAAGTTAGTCAATGAAAACGGATCTTTTGAGGACAGGGAAGAATTTGACACCCTTTCAAGACAATTAGATGAAGCTATTGAAAATGAAGATTCACTTAAAGTTAATCAAATAATAGATTCGTTAATTGCCCTTCAAGTTAGATGCACACCTGAAACTCAGGTTCTTGAAGATATTAAAAATGCATTACTGTATTTGGTAATGTTCGCTGAATATAAAGATGAAGATGAATCTTTGGTCAACGATTTAAAACAAAAAGCTACTGAAGCTTTAGAAAATGATGATGCAATGGCAATGGCTAATATCGGACAGAAGCTTATGAATCTTGCAATTATTGATCCGAATAATCCTGGAGGCATGTCTGCTGGAGTGGATAGGACTTAAAATGATTATTGTTAAAGATTTTATTAAGAAGAGCTTTTCTTCTTATTTTTTTTCATTTTGATGATATTATGTTAAAAGATAAATTTATTCAATTGCCTGCAAAGGGTCGTTTATTAGTTGTCACTGATTTGCATGGTGATTTAGAGGATTATGAAAAATATATTGACCTGTGGGACTGTAATAATCCAGATCATCATTTGGTCTTTGTAGGTGATTTTATTCATGCTACCTGTGAAGATGATGGTTCAATTGAAATAATTGATGATGTTATTGAAAAATACGAAAAATATCCCAATTTCCATCCCCTTTTAGGCAATCATGAATGGAGTCATATTGTTCGAAGTCCGGTATTTAAAGGATTTAATAATCAAACTCAGGAATTTGAAGATTTGATAAAAAAGAAAAAGGGATCTCTTGAACCTTATTTGACTGATTATGTTGAATTTTTCAAGTCAATGCCTCTTTTTGTCCAAACAGAAAATGGGTTGTTTATATCTCATACCGGGCCCTCTAGATTTATTCATTCTATGAATGATTTTAACATGATTTTTGACAATGATTATAATTATGACCTTCTTCATGATTTCTTATGGAATCGTTATGATAATGATTATTCAGTAGCTGATGTTGAGGGTTTTCTTGAAATCATTGGCTCTAACTGTATGGTTGTTGGTCATACGGTTGTTGATGGTTATTTTACTTATGGAAATCAATTAATTGTATCATCTAGTTTTGGTTCGGATAATAAGGCTTATTTGGATGTTGATTTATCACTGCCTGTGCGTAATGTGGATTATTTGATAAATAATATTAAATTTATACAAGGAGAATGAGGTGAAAATATGAATTTCAATGATAATTTTAATAGGAATATGGCTATACAATCCAGTATATATGCTATAATACTATTTATATTTAGTATTTATTGTATAAGTTATGATATATCCTTTTTTGGGATTGATGCATTATATTACTCTTTAATTGCTTCTATTCTTGGAGGATTGGAATTAATTGTTGCTTTTGATTATTATCATAATGGAGCATATGAAAGGCCTTTTGGTCTTATAACATTATATTTGACTGGAATGGTGCTGGGAGTAATCATTTTTTATTTGGTTATACTCAATATTCCAATGGATACTCTAATTCAATTTCAAAGTATTTTAAAAATTGAAGCAGTAAGATAACTTAATTATTTCCTTTATTTTTTTATAGGGTGGATAAATGGACAGAAAATTATTTAGAATTGCTATTAAACATATTGTCTCTAAAAATTATACTGAGGCCATTGACTATTTAAATCTTATTCTTTCACAGGATAAAAATAATGATGGAGTTCTAGTTTTATTGGGAATATGTCAGATAAAAGCAAAAGAGTTTGAAAATGCATATATGTCATTTAATAAAGCTTTAAAGATTAATGATAAACAGTCTTATGCATGGAGTGGAAAAGCATATTTATTATTTTTAGCTAAAAAGTATGATAAAGCTTTAATTTATTGTAATTTGGCTTTAAAATATTATGGTGAAAATGAAGAAGCATTAATTCTTAAGAAAAATTTAAAGGAAATTCTTTCTAATGGTGATGATAAAATGCTTTCGATAAACAAAAATAAATTCGACATAGATAATATTTTAAATTCATTCAATAATGAAAATTATTCCATTGAAGAAAATGATACTTTAATAGATTTGGATAAAAAAGAAGGATTCACTACCTTTTCAGATTTAAACGATTTTGGAAATATATTCACTAAAAAAAGAGTTAATATGCTAAAAGATAATCAATTAACTGTTGAAGAATATGGGGAAATATTAAACAGAATTAAACAAGCCGGTTCAACTAATTTTAATAAGATAATAAAAGAACACGATATAAATTTATCTGAGATAAGTATTTTTAAAAAAATTAGTATATTGGCGCTGTCCTATGCTGACATTGAATATAAAACCAAAGGGGCTGAATTAGGTAGTTATGCATTCAATATAATCCATGTTGATGATAGGCTGGATGAATCAAATCAAATTTCCACGATTATCCATGAATTAAGTCATCATATTCTCAATGAAATATTTACACAATCCCTGATGTATATCTGGAATAGTGATAAAACAAATGCAATTGAAGCAATTTCTATTTATTGCATTACTAATAATAAATCTTATACTCTTATGAATGAGTATTGTGCTCATACTGTTCAAGGAAGATTTTTACCATTTGGATATCAAAATTACGGGTCTTTCAATATGTTACTTAAAAGATTTGATACTAAAAGAGATAAAAAAAGACTTAAGTATTATCTAATGTTAGGAAATAGTTTTGCTGAGGACATACTTCTGATATTTGAAGATTTAATAACTAAAAATTGGAGAGACGAGATAAAGGAACAATTTAAAAAAGATTTTAATCATCCTCCAAATTATGACGGCATTTTGCTAGAAACTAAGAAAACTCTACCTGTAGAGGATAGGGTTAATAATATTAATAGAATTATTTCAAATGGCATTGTCAGTATTGTTGACAATGGGGATATGAACATGATTAGACAATATAAAAAGGAATATGAAAAGTGATATTTGATTCATTTCATTTTTTGAAGAACACTTAGGATTTCTAACTGATATTCTTTTATTTTATCATGTTCTTTGTTAAATTTTAAAAGTTCAGTAAAACAAGTTAATGACTTGATTAATTCGTTTTTCCTTCTTAAAACCAATCCTTTATTGAATAATGGATAATAATAGTCATTATCTAAGGATAAGCATTTGTCAAAGCAATCAATTGCATTGTCATATTTGCCCATTAAGAATAATGTGCAACCTTTATAGTTTAAAGTATCTATATCATTTTTATTCATGTTTAAGATTTGGTTCATTATTTTCAAAGCTTTATTGATGTTTTCTTTAACCAATAATTCTTTTAAAGCTTGTATTTTCAAATGGTCGACTTCACAGTCTTTAAACATTGGGGTCTTGAATAGGAAGTCATTAAATATGATTGTGTCGATTTCGTCAGTTAATGCATTCACGAAATTTTCACAAGTTGAATCAACGATAATTGCTTGATTAAAACATTCCAGAGCTTTCCAAATCTCGTGGTTATTTTTATAATGCAATCCTCTTTTAATATAACTGTTGGATTCAGCCGAAAAGTTAGTCATGTTTGCTAATGATTTATTAGGCATCAATTCGTAAATCTCATTTTTAAGGATATTTACGATATTTTGCATATTGGGATCAATTTCAATAGCTAAATCATAATATATTAGGGACTGATCGTATTCTTTTTTATTTTTAGCTATTATGCCTTTATTAATTAATGCAGAGGAGTTTTTTTCAATGTCTAATGATTTATTAAAGTATTTTTCAGCTTCTTCAAGTTTGTTTAACTTGATTAATGCAAATCCTTTACCATTAATCACATTAATATTTTCAGGTTCAATTTTTAATATATCATCAAATATCTTCAAAGCTTTAAGGGCATCATTCGATATTAACTCTAGAGCTTCATCGATTTCTTTTTTTATGTATCTCTTTGACATATTAATCTAATACTTCTTTTATAATCGAGTTGTATTAAGTCATATAAACTATTCTATTGTAAAGTAAAATATTTCATCAAGAAAATGCGTCATAAATAAATGCATTATTTGAATTATGGATGTCCCACACACTTTCTATGTCTGATATAATTACATTACGGTAGTTTTCATTAAATATCTCAATTAGTAAATTCTTATTTACTAGACACATGTTATTTTTGAGTTGTATACTATTTAATTATTATGTTTAAATATTCAATTTGCACTTACGACAAGAATGGGCGGTGGCTGCCAAATAGGTTTTTACTGGAATGTTGATTTTATATTGGTATTTTGTAACATCAAATTCAATTGCCATGTGGGTTTTGATTTCCTGAGGCATGGTCTGTTAAATGAGGATGTATCTATTGATTTTGATGTCTATTTCGTTTTATATTGGAAATTGTTATTTTAATGTTTCAATGGAGAAATATATTCATATGAAATCAACAGCAAATCAGTATCCGTGCCGCAATAGCTAATCTATTTGATCATTATTAAAATTTCTTTTAAATGCATTTGAATCGGCAGTATTCAATATTGGAAATACGCAACAAAATGTTGTAAGTTTAACCTTTAAAATCAATTTAAATCAACTATAACGGCAATTAAATGAATAATAAATTTTAAAATGACTTATCGCAAAAAACCAATACCAAAATTATTAAATATTAATTAAAAAATATTATTAAATACATAAGGGGAATTATTTATGGCAGACATCAAAACCATCAAAACAATGATAGTTGATTTATCGGACTCAAATTTAATATCCGTAAAATTAGCGGCAGTTAATAACGAAGTTCGATTTTCAATATTGGAAATCTTAAGGGATTTCAAGAAAGTAAATATTAAGGAAGACCATTCATTTAAAAAAGACCTATTGTATTCACGAGAAATAAATAACATACTTTTAAACAATTATAATATTGACATTACTCCTCAAATGCTGGGTCAACATTTAAAACAGCTTCTTGCCGCTGATTTAATTGAAGAGTCTTATATTAAAAAAGAGGTTCCAAATAAAATCGGTTTAAGGAATGTTAAAGTTTATTCTTTAAAAGAAGATGCATTTAAAGATTTATTTTTGGAAATAACCTTTTTATCAGATGAATTATTGTCATTTTTTGATTTATATAAAGTTAATCAGAAATATAATGACGGCGAACATTGTGTTTTAACAATATTCAATGGAATAGATAAGGGTAAAACATTTAAAGTTCATAAAGATGAAACTATCTTAATCGGAAGAAAAGGTAATTTTGGACATAATGAATTATCTTCATTTACAATTCTTTTAGACAATAGCTATTCTGCTGTTTCAAATGTATCTAAACCACATTTAAAATTATTTTATAAAACTGACGGATGGTATATTCTCGATGAAGGGAGTTCTAATGGCACATTCATCTCAGATAAGGAAGTTCCAAAGGGAATTCCAACTAAATTAAATTCAAACTCCTTTTTAAAATTATCCAAAGGCAATGGTGGAGCAGTTATCTACTGTTCATTTTAATTAGGGTTATCCGTGGAAAATAAATATGGTAATGGAAAAGTTTCATTCTCTTCCCCAATTAAGAGGTTTTCTCATCTTTGAATGCATTTGACCACAGGATTGTAAATTCAGCATTGCCTGAGCCAAAAGATTCACATCAACATATTATGTATATTTTTCATATTTATGCCTTAAGGTAATGACTCATATTCATATTCATATTCATTAGTATTGTCTACAAGAACTTTCATTAATTTTTAAATATTTTAAATATTTTGTTTTCCAATATATGTCTATGCAAAAAAATGAGAATATCAATTTAATAACCGGCAATCCTAGAAGGGCAATTAACAAATTAGCTTTTCCAACTATAGTTTCAATGCTTTTGATGTTTTTCAATAATTTAATTGATAGTTTTTGGGTTGCAGGTATTAATTCTGATGCTTTAGCTGCATTAGGTTTTATTTCTCCATTATATTTGGTTATTATAGGTCTCGGCACAGGTATTGGTGCCGGTGCAAATTCTTTGATTTCAAGATATGTTGGTGGGGACAAATTAGAAGATGCAAATAATGCAGTCATCCACTCAATAATTTTGACAGTTATTATTTCAGTCATTGTTTTAATTATAGGCATATTCTTTCTAGAGGATATGGTGGTGTTATTAGGTGCAGAAAGTGTTAAGTCATATTGTCTAAGTTATGGCCAAATCATATTTTTGATGAACATTGCATTTTTAGCACCTAATGTAACTGCAAGTATATTTAGGGGGGAAGGTGATGTTAGCCGTGCAACAAACCCATTAATTTTAACGGCTGTTTTAAATATGATTCTGGATCCGATTTTAATATATGCTTTAAACTTAGGCATTTTTGGAGCAGGACTTGCAACGGTATTAGCTTCATTTACAGGATATCTTTGGATGCTTTATTGGATTTATATTAAAAAAGACACCTTTTTCAAATTCAAGCTCAGATATTACAAACGCAAGCTTGAAATATATAAGGAAATACTTGTTGTATCGCTTCCTGCAGCTACAGAAGAGATTATATTTGCATTGGTTGCAATAATTCTAAATTATTTGATTATCATGACCTCTGGAGTGAATGAAGTTGCATCATTTACAATAGCTTGGAGATTTATCTCAGTTGCCTTTTTGCCATGCATGGCAATAGGAATTGCAACAATCACTGTTTCAGGAATCGCTTATGGAGCTCGAAACTGGAGAAATTTCAATGAAACGGTTAAATACTCAACATTGCTAAGTTTAGCGATAACACTGATAATTTCAGCATTCTTTTTTATTTTTGCTTATCCGATTTGTGACGTATTTAACTTTCAGGCAAGTAATCCTGCATTGGTTGACAGATCTGCTCAGATTCTCCAATTGCTTGTGTTCTATAATTTTTTAATACCTTTGGGAGCAACAGCGGCTTATACTTATCAGGGTGTTGGTTCTGGATTTAAGTCATTAGCTTTGACAATTTTAAGAGAGCTAATTTTAAGCATGGCCTTTGCTTATATTCTGGGAATAACCTTGGACATGGGAATATTTGGAGTTTATTTAGGAGCAATCATTGGAATGAATATAGGTTCTGTAATCGGTTTTGTTTTCATTTGGATTTTCAATATTAAATTTAAAAGAATAGTTAAAGCTTAATTAATAATAAAATATGCTTAAAATGAGGTGTTAATATGACTAAAGGATGTGAGGATATTCTGGAGCTTTAGGATATATTTTAGAAGCAGATTATCTTACAGGTCAAGTTATTTCACCAAACGGCGGATTTGTTTTACAATAGATTCTAAATATGGTTTAAATTATTTTAAACCATTAATTTTCTTTTTTCAAATTAGATTTTCATCTGATTGAGTATTTAATGTATTGTAGTAGTATCCTTTTTTAGCCAGTAATTCCTCATGCCTGCCTTGTTCTATAATTTCACCATTTTCAATAACAATTATCTTGTCTGCATTTTTAATTGTTGATAGTCTGTGAGCAATAATAAAACTTGTACGATTTTCCATTAACTTGTCCATGGCTTTTTGAATTAATTCTTCAGTTCTTGTATCAACACTGGATGTTGCTTCATCTAAAATTAAAACTTGCTTTTTAGAGAGAATTGTTCTTGCTATTGTAAGCAATTGTTTTTGTCCATGGGATATATTGTCCGAATCTTCATTTAGCTCTGTTTTATAGCCATCCGGAAGCTGCTTAATAAAATTATCAGCATAGACCTGTTTGGATGCATCGATGATTTCTTCTTTACTTGCATCTAATTTGCCATATTGGATATTTTTTTCAATAGTGTCTGAAAATAGCCATGAGTCCTGCAGAACCATTCCAATAAGTGATCTTAAGCTATTTTTATCATATTCTTCAATATTGACTCCATCAATTTTAATCTCGCCTTTGCCAATATCATAGAATCTCATTAATAATTTGACAATGGTTGTTTTACCGGCACCGGTTTCACCAACAATAGCTATTTTATCTCCTTTTTTAACATTAAATGATAAATTTTTAATGATAGTTTCATTTGGATTATATCCAAAGCTAACGTTTTCAAAGGTAATTTCTTCTTTAATTTCTTTAATCTGTTTTGATGATGGGTTTTCCTCATCTCCAAATTCTAAAAATTCAAAAATACGCTCAATTGCAGCCATTGCAGTTTGTATAAGATTCATGACTCTTGTGATTTGTTGGATAGGTCTTGTGAAATTTTGAACATATTGGAAGAATGCTAAAATATCTCCGACTGCGATGGCCTTTTGAAGTACAAGTACTGCACCTAAAATAGCTATTATGACATAGGCAAAATTGGAGATAAAGTTCATTAAAGGTCCATTGAGACTGGAATAAAACTGAGATTTCCATTCCTGGTCAAACCACATGTCATTGTCCTGGTTGAATTTTTCAATTGACTCTTCTTCCTGGTTAAATGCACGTATAATATCATGGCCTGTGAATGTTTCTTCAATTTGAGCATTAAGTGATCCTTTAAAGACCAATTGCTTTAAAAAATAACTTTGTGAATGTTTTGTAATGAGTCTGATTACTAAAAATGATATTGGAACGAGTATTATTGTTGCTAATGTCATCCAAATATTTATGGATAACATCATTAAAAACACACCAACAATAGTAATTATTGCAGTTAACATCTGAAGGAAAGCTTGAGTAATGCCATTTTGTAAAGAGTCTACATCATTTGTTATTCTTGACAATATGTCTCCTCTTTTGTTTTCATCGAGACTATCCATTGGTAGGTGAGTTATTTTTTCCATTAATCTTTTTCTTAAGTTATAACTAATGTTGGTTGAAATTTCAACAATAAAATAACTTTGCATGTAACTAAATAGAGAACTGACAATATATAAGATTACTGCAATGGTTAAAAGGTTAATCAAGCTTGAAAAATCAATAGTGCCCGTATGGTGCATTAAATTGTTAATTCCGTTATATATTATTGTTGTTGCTTTACCTATTAATAATGGAGCAATTATGCTGAATAATGTTGAAATAACTGCGCAAACCACTGTTATGATTAATTTTAATTTATAATTGGCCAACAATCCAATAATGTTTTTAATTGCCTTTTTATTATCAACCGCCTTTTCAGGAGGTCTTCTTTTAATTGGAGGCGGGCTCATAGTTGCACCTCCATACTGTCAATTTGAGTGTTTACAATTTCACGATAGATGTCACAGCTTTCAGCTAATTTATTATGTGTTCCCCTATCTGCTATCTCGCCATTGTCAAGTACAATTATCTCATCAGCATCCATAATTGTTGATATTCTTTGTGAAACAATTAAAACTGAAGAATCTTTTAATTTAGACAGATTATCTTTTACTTTACGTTCGGTATTCATATCAAGTGCAGAAAAACAATCATCAAACAGATAAAAGTCATGTTTGCCGATGATGGATCTAGCTATTGATAAGCGTTGTTTTTGTCCGCCTGAGAAGTTGGATCCTCCTTGGGAGACTTCCTCATCGAGACTTTTAACAAAATCCACTTGTGCTAGATGCAGTGCATTTTCAATTTCGCTGTCGGTTGCATTGCTCCTGCCAGTCTGCATATTGGATTTGATAGTTCCCTGGAATAATATTGCCTTTTGGGGTGTAAAACTGATTTTATTCCTTAATGTTTTTAGATTAAAATTTTTAATATTCTCTCCATTAATTAAAATTTCACCAGAGCTTGGATCTTGCAGGCGAGGTATTAAATTAAGAATTGTTGATTTTCCGCTACCGGTTCCGCCGATAATTGCAGTTGTTTTGCCGGGTTTTAAGCTAAAATTAATGTCTTTCAATGTTTCCTTTTCACTTCCAGGATATTTATATGAAACATTTTTAAATTCAATAATTGAATTGTCATCAATATCTGTTTTATCTCCATCAGTTATTGTTATTTTGGTATTGAGCACTTCACTTACACGCCTTCCAGAAACAAGTATTCTTGGAAGCATTATTATAAATCCTCCAATCATTAAGAATGAAGATACGATTTGGGTTGAATACTGGATAAATGCTATTATGTCTCCTGTGAGGATTCCTCCACTTATGGCATCATATGCTCCAAAGTATAATATTAAAACAGTCATTAGATTCAAGATCAAGGTCATTAATGGAGTCATTATCATGATATTTCGGTAAACATAAAGGTTAACATTTAAAAAGTCGCTGTTTACTTTTTCAAATTTATTTTGTTCATAGTCTTGTCTAACATATGCTTTAATAACAGGCATTCCAATAAGGATTTCTCTAGATACTCTGTTAATTTTATCAATAATCTCCTGAGTTATTTTAAAGTAAGGCAGTACTCTTACAACAATGATTAATAAAAGAAGAACAATTGCTATGAATGTTACTAAAATAATCCATGATAAGTCAGTTTCAAGTTCAAATGCTTTTATTATGCCTCCAACTCCCAATAGGGGAGCAAATAAAAGTGTGGTAAAAATCATTCCTAAAACATTTTGCAGTTGGTTGATGTCATTTGTTGATCGGGTTATTAAAGAAGACCTTGATATTTTGTTTAATTCATGATTTGAGAATTTTAAAACTGTTGAATATACTATTTTCCTTAAATCTTTTGCATATCCAGATGATACTCTACTTGAAAAATATGATACTCCAACTGTCGCTAAGGCTGAAACTGCAACCATTAAAAGCATTATTTTTCCAATATCAAGGATATATTGAATATCTGTATTTTGAATTCCAATATTTACTATATTTGCAGTATACTGAGGTAATGTTAAATCACAATACACCTGAATCAGCAAAAGTCCAAAAATAATAAGGATTTGCGGAATTCTACTTTTCATTGGTTTTAATAATTTTCTCATGTAATCCTCTTGAAATGATTATTTTATAAGTAAATATTACTTTTTTCATATATTAAGATTTATTATTGCCTATGGGATTTGTTTATTTTTTTTAATTTCAAAACTTAAATAATATGAATAATTTTTAAACTAATATATTATATTTTATAATTTTCATCCATATCTAAAATTTTATTAATTATTGTCTAAAAAATGAAACATTTAAATACTACACTGACTAACCTTAAATAAGAATTTGTAAGAGGTGATAAAATTGCGTATGATATTTGTTGCACTTGTTGCTTTGATTATTATTGGCATTTTAATTCCTATAGGATTTTCAAGCGATTCCGATTCAGTCGTAATTACTTATGGTGAAGCTACTCGATTAAATCCAGAATATAAGGAAGCGGTTAATAATTATTTTAAAGAAAATGCGAATGTTGATGTTGTAGATACTAATAATAAAGTCTTCACGGCAAAAAATGTCAATGATCTGTATAATTCTTTTACAAATCAAAGTTACTCAATAGATCAAATATGCTCTGCCTGTCTTGTTGATTTAAGTGAATGCAACGAACTTAAAGTCATAGTTGATTCATCTAAAGTTACAGTAGTTACAAGTGATATGTATGAATTGGCTCTTAGATCAGCAGGTATAACTAAAGGGGTTGTTTACATAACCAGTCCGGCAAATATAACTGGAGAAAATTCAATTTCTGAAGTTTTAAACTCTTATGAATCTGTAACAAATATTGAAATGCCTATGAATGTTAAAACAGCAGCTAATCGTGAAATATATACACAATCTAAAATTGTTGAAAATTCAGATATCTCAGCTGAAAATTTAACTCAATTGGTAAGTGCAGTTAAATATGAAGTAAGCGCAGAAAACATAACTGATCACGCTGAAATAGTGAAAATAATTAATAAGAATTGTGAAATAAATAATTTCAATATTTCAGATAATGATGTTGAAAGCCTTGCAAGTACAATAGAAGATGTACATTCAGCACAGAAAGATGCAAAAGATTATGAATTCGAACTTTCAAAATTTTTTTCTGGAAGTAAACGTAATGGCGAATGCTCAATAAATGACATAATAAATAAGGTTAATCTATTTAAGAGGTGATAATTATGAAAAAGATTACTATAGCAATATTGGCTTTGATTATATTAGGTATGTTAATGCCAGCCGGATTTTCAACAGATTCTAATCTTGTAATAACTTATGGTGAAACCACTAATGCAAATAGCAATTATAAATCTGATGTGGATTCGTTTTTCGTTAAACAATCAAATGTGGATTTGAATAATGTGGTAACAAAAGTAATTACTGCTAATCAGGTAAATCAAGTTTCAAGCGGTATTACAGGGAAGTCTTACTCTTCAAATCAAATCCTTTCATCTGCATTTCTAGATTTAAATGACAACGATAATTTAGAGGTAACTGTGGATAAATCAAAAATCACAACAATAACTGGAGATATGTATATTTCAGCTTTAAAATCTGCTGGAATTACAAGGGGACATGTTTATGTAACAAGTCCGGTTTCAGCTACTGGGGAATCCGCTCTTGCAGGAATCATGAATGCTTATGAAGAAGCAACAAATCTTGAAATTCCGGATAATGTAAAAAAAGCCGCAAGCGATGAAATATACACACAAGGAGAAATTGTTGAAAACTCAGGAGTAGATGCTAATGAATTATCTGCCTTGGTTGACCAGGTAAAAGAAGAGGTAGCTAATGATAATGTAACGGATCATGATTCTATTGTCAATATTATTAATAATCATGTTCAAAACAATAACATTAACATTACTAATACTGATATAGAGAACTTGGCAGACAGTATTGAGCAAGTACAAAATGTACAAGGTGATGTTAATCACTACAAAAGTCAATTGGGTAGTTTATTAAACAGTACTTCTGATAGTGGATTTTCACTTGATGGTTTATTGAATTGGTTTAAATCCTTTGTTAATGGAATTTAAATCAATTTTTTCTTTTTTTTGTAATGTTATTTTTACATATTTGGTGAATATATATAATAAAAAACTTACTGTGACGATTTTGATGATAATGAATCTGATTTTAACTACTCAGACTTTGATTATCTAAAACATAAACAAGGGCATTCTAAAACATCATCTTGTGTTAAAACAACATCATCTTCAGCTCCAACTATGATTCATGACTATCTAAAGGAACTTGGTTCAAATTCAAATCCAATTATAAGCCAATTAAACAATTCAACCGATGTTAATAAAACATCAACAGATAATCAAACAATTGAAGAAGCCCCTGAATCAGGGGATGTAGATATTTTACTGCTAATCGCACTATTTGTAATTGGTTTATTTATAATACTTTAGGATTGTAATTTTCTTTTAGAGAATTACAATTCTATTTTTTTTTGAAAAGTTTTTTAATATCTTATTCCCAATATATTAATAAGGTGATTATATGGATATTATAAGACATTGTCCTAATTGTGGATTTGAAGTGGATGAGGATACTGAGTTCTGTTCTGAATGTGGTTTTGATTTAAATAACAAAATACCTAGTCATGAACATATTAAAGAAGATAAATCTTTTTTTGATAATTTAAATGAAAGAACAAACTTTTCAATAATCGTATTTTCATTTGTAATATTTGGGGTATTTCTATTTGCAGGATCATTTGTTTGGTCATCATTTATGGAAAAGGGGTCAATAGATTTTATTACTTATCTTCTATTGACAATTGTGTTTTCAGTATTCTTTGGTGCTATTTTTGTGGGATATTATGGATGCAGGGATAAATCTTATGTTGTTCCCAACTTTTCTGTGTATCTGGGAAGTATTTTTGCAGTGGTCTCATGCGGAATTGGTTTAATATTTACATTTTTAATGGGAATTTTTTCTCTTTTAAGTCATGTTTTCTCATCTGGTGGCAGTAATTTATATGGCAGTACATATCAATCTACTACTCCAACATACGCACCATCTATAGATTTAAGTGGTGTATTTAAAATAATATTATTTATTTTATTAATTCCTGTTGCTGCTTATCTTGGTGTTTATTTAGGATATATATTAAAAGAAAATCTGTAATATTAATATTTTCTTTTTTTTATTCATTTTCAGATTGACTATTGATAAATATTTTTATATTATAGTTTTGGACAAAAAATATTTATATTAAATGTGACTAAAAGATTAATATGAGTAGGAATGCTTATATTAACAAAAAAATCCCACTTTCTAAAATTCATGAAGTTAAAGCTGATTTAAAACATTATATAGAATTTTATGAAAAAATTACATTCATTGAAGACATTTATGCTGGTGAAACAGTAAAATATGCAATAGAAAAACGTGGGAAAACAATTCCAACAGGCCATGCATGGTTAAAAGCTTGGAATGAAGAAGGATTTGATGGATTACTTAGAAAAGAAGGATCTGGACGAAAAACAAAATTATCAGAAAAACAATTTGAAGAACTAAAAGAGAACATTATAAAAAAACAATTAACAAGCGTTAGAGAAGTAAAACACGAAATAATCGAAGAATTTGGCGTTACTTATAGTGATAGACAAATTAGGCGGATAATGAAAAATTTAGGCTTCGGATAATGGAAAACCCTATATTATTCCTGCTGAAGCACCAGAAGATGCTTCAGAACAACTAAAAAAAAACACAAAAGAAAATAGATTTGAAAAAAGATATATTAGTATTCGCAGATCAAACAGCAGTGCAAAATAAAGATAATACAAGCCGATTATACTATTTATTAGGAACAAAAAAAAATAGACAGACAAAAATAACTACGAGAATAAAATTAAACGCAAATGGATACCAAGCAGTAAATGGCAATTCATTAATCTTATTTCAACCAAATACACGCACATTTGAGGAAATAAAATCATTAATACAGCTTAAAATTGTCAATTGTGAAAATAAAAATTTAATATTAGAACTTAAAAATATTTTAGCAGATACGAAATTAGATGAAACTGAAATATATAATCAACTAAAATCTGAAAACACAATTTAACTCATCAAAAAATGAATTTAAAGAATTTATAGCAAACAATAATAGTTCTGAAGAAATAATTTTTAGTAAAAATAAAAAATAAAGCAAATAAATTAAATTCTGAAAAGCACACAAACATAGGATTATAAATAATGATTGATATTATAAAAATTGGATTAAAAAATTCATCAACCTTAACTAAAAAATTTTTTGTCCAAAACTATAAACAAGAAAATAAATAAAAAATTTAAATATGAAAAAATTTTTCAAAAAAAAATCAAAAAATTAATTTTGGCGGACACCCTTAATAAACAAATTTAATAAACAAGGATTTAATCCTTATTTAACTTTCACATAACTTGAAACTGTAGTTAAACCATAAGTTGATTTTACAGTATACTTTTTACCCTTTTTAAGGGTTTTAATAACTGATTTACTAAGTTTTAAAGTAGTTATCCCTTTTGAATTGGTTTTAACATGATAAATATTATTATTAAGTATAATAGTTACTTTTTTAGATTTAAGTGCTTTTTTACCTTTTAAGGTGATCTTAATTTTAAAGGATTTAGCAATCTTTTTAACATTAACATTACTTACTTTTAAAACTTGTTTGATTTTTAGGGTATTAGATATTTTACAGCCTGCATACTCGCTTGTTACTTTATAAGTTTTAGGTGCAAGTGTAACTTTAATGTATGAATAACCATTTTTATCAGTTTTAACATTATATACGGTGTTTCCAATAGTTACTCTAATACTTTGGCCTGAAACTGCTTTACCATTAGTATCTAATGCACGAACTTTAAATTTAGATCCATCTGTATAATACATTTGAATGTTTGATGCAGATAATCTTGATTTAACGGTTGCAGTTTTTGTAATGGTTTCTTTATTTATTGGATTTACAATAGTTACCTTATATACTCCAACAGCCAAATTAGAAAGCATTGCTATGCCTAATTCATTAGTGGATGTTGTATAATTTTTACCATCAACAATAAAGTTAACCTTTGCATTTTTAAGTAATTGTCCATCTACATCATAAAATGTTGCATTAAATGAATTATTATTACCGTAGTAAGTGTTAAAATCATTAGATTTTATACTAGACTTATCAGTTAAAGTGTATACTTTTATACATGCTGTTGATGGGCCAAAAGGGGTTTCATTTTTTAAATTGTTCCATTCTCCATTTATATAGAGAAATGAAGTATTATCTTTATAAACTTCTCTTGAATGTAATAAAATAGGTAATGTTGAACTTTCAAAAACTACTTCAAAAACATCCTCTTTTTTTATTGGAACATATTCATTTAATGGAATTGTATGATAACCTCTATAAGGGCTTATGCCTTTTTGAGTTAATTTTAACTGACCATTCACTGAAATATTCATAGTGTAGTTTTGAATGTCTTCAAAGTAAGTTCCAACTGCAGCAATTAAATCATCATCAATTGCTTTAAATATATTTTTATATAATACATTTGGAGATTCTAACACTTTGGAATTAAGTAAAATGAGAGTTCCTCCAACATCATATTGATAATTTTTAGTATAATTAGCAGTGTTTTCTAAAATATATGCAAGGGAATTAGTAAAACCTAAAGATGTATCATAATATGAAAGATAAAAATAACCTCCATCACCCCAAGATTTACCCCAACTATTTTTTACAATAAATGCACCATCACTAGGTGGTTTAATATTGAAATTTTCCTTTTTGAAATTATCATCCCATCCAACAATTGATACAGCATGATTTGAAGGTGCCGTACCATTATAATATTGTGCAAAAGTCTTTGGATTGTACTCTGGTGAATCGTGAATAGCATTATAATTAATAGTTACAGAACCATAATTTAACAATGTTTGTTTAATATCCTTTAACCAATTTTCATCATTCACGCTTTTTCGTGGAGCTATGAATTTAACATCTTTAATGTGGATTTTAGCATCTGTAGTCATCATTAATGAAATTTTACCAAGCTCATCATATGCATCATCTTCATTTGAAACCACACCTAACCAACTAAGTACATATAGTGCTGCGTTTTCAGACATTCCTCCTTCAAATAAATTAGCAGATCCTAAAATAGAATATGCTAAAGCACTGTTTTGTATATTATTTTCTGATAGAACATATCTTAAACCTGTAGCCTTAAGTATTGCAGATTCAAGTGCACCTGTAGCACCAAATGTCCAACATGAAGCCATATCACCTTGATTTTTAACTGGACTTACCCATCCAAAATCACGTAAATCAAATTTACTTGGAAGGTTTGTAATACTAATAGTATTATTTAAAAGTGTAATTTGAAGTCCCTCTTCCTCAATTAGTGAAATATAATTTGTTTGATTTAATGTACAATTATCTGTTGTGAAATTATTGTTTTCTGAAATATTTAGTATATTTCCAAATACTTCATATAATGCTTCTTTGTTTTCATTGAAATAGGAATTTTTAATGGTTAAATTATTTCCATAAGAATATATTGCACCATAAACCTCTTCATTACCATTTCCGGTTAAATTTAGATTATCAAGAGTAATATTTGAAAATGCAACATATATTACACTACCATATGCCGGAATATAGTCTGAACAATATAGTTTATTATTTGTAAAATTAGAATTAGAAATTGTAATATTTTTTAGCGTGGATAAATATATTGCACCACCATCATATATTGCATTATTATTTATAAATTCAGAATTTTCAACAGTTAAATTTCCACCAAGTACCATTATAGCAGCACCAAATCCTGCACTACAATTATTGAATTTAGAATTATTTAAAAAAACATGACCTCCCTGTAATTTAGTCCACCCTATAGCATCTGCATATATTGCTCCACCATCATTTGTTGAGGAGGTATTTGTAAATGTACAATTTTCTATAATTGCATAATCGCTTTCCTTAAGACCAATTACACCTGCTGTAAATAATGCTCTAAGATTAGTGAAATTTGTATTTACAATGGTTGTTTTAGTTTTACTGTGAATTGCAGTAGAATAATTAGATGTAGTATTATAGAAATTACTGTTTATAATGGTTATAGGTTCTGTTCCCATTGAATATATAAAAGCCCAATTAATAGGATTATTTGAGTTAAATGTTCCATTATTAACATATAACTTAGAAGAATAAGTGTAGATTGCAGCACCTTGTTCTGATGAAGTATCAATATATCTATCATTAGTTGATGCATAATTTCCATATACAATTACAGCAGATCCTCCATATGAAGAGGAAGAATTAGTATAATTAGAATTTAAACTTATAATTGTGCTGTTTCTAGAGTAAATATCTCCACCAAAATTTAATGCCGTATTTTTATTAAATGAAGAATCTATTATATCCACATTAGAATTTTCAGCATGTATGGCTCCACCTTGATTTGATGCATTATTATTTGTAAATCTAACATTTATTAAAGTTATATTAGAGTTTTCTATTTTAATAGCTCCTACCCCGTGAGTTAAAATAAGGTTTTTAATAGTGACTTTAGCTGAATTTTTAATTGAAAAAATACCTGCTGAAAATCACTTCCACTAATTTGATAGTTATTTCCATTAATTTCAAATTCATCTTTTTTTTCAATAAATAAAACATTAGCACTGTCTGTATTATTTTTATATTTGTAATTTTTATCTAAACTTACAACACTATTATCATTGATTTGGGTTTGTAAATCATTATAAGACCCATCTTCATCCTCTTTTAGAATATTACTTGATGTATCATCATTTGTTGTTAGAATGTTGTCCGTAGTATTTCCAGTTGTTACACCAATATTTTCATCCATATCTGAAGTTTCATATATGTGTGTAGCATCACTAACAGGAGTTGAATCATCATTATCAGTTATACTACCACTAGCTGATACGATACCTATTGTTAAAAATAGAATGAAAATTAGAACTATATACTTATAATATTTCATATCATTTCGTCTCCATTTAATTTTAATAATTCTCCAATTTTTATTTTAAACATATATTTTTTGTAGAAAATGATTTTAAAAGTATACTATAAAAAAAAATTATTTATTACTTTTGGATTGTACACTATAATATTTAACCTGATATTATATAAATATTTAAGGCTCTTTCAAAAACTGGCTCTTTCAAAAACTTTGTTGATTTGAAATTTTTTGATGAAAATTAGTTTGGAATTTTTAATTTTGTCTAAAAATAGTTAAATTTAATAAATAGGTGGAGTAAAAGTTTTTATTATGCCTAATAAAAAAATAAATACTCCAAATAGTATTTTAGATGTTAAACAATATATATTTTGTGATTTTAATGATGGATTTGTCCTTTCAGATCCTCGTTTTGTGAAAATTTTTAAATCCTGTCAAAAGGCTCTGAAATCTTTTGATTTGAGTTTTAAGAAGGATGTTCCGTATTTTAAAATGAGTTTAGCTCGATGCCCTCATTGTGGAACTCGTCATGTAGTTAAATATGGTTTTACAAAAAGAACATTAGTATTTAAAGAAATAGGCAAAACTAAGGTGAAAGTTCAGCGTTATATTTGTAAACGTTGTGGTAAAACCTTTCAAACTGATTTAACAAGTCTTGTTGATAAAAACAGTAATTTTACGAATGAATTGAAAAGTAAATCAGAGCATTTAATTTCAGATTATCTGGGAAGCTTGAAAAATGTTTGTAAATCTTTTAAAAAATTCTTTGGAATAACAGTTTCACATCAAACGATTGAAAATTGGCTTTTTGTTGATGAAAACATTTTAGAATTTGATTTAGGTCGTTGCTCGGGATATTATGTCTTTGATGTAGAATGGATAAAAATCAATGGAGAATGGAAATATCGACACACCTTACTTGATTCAATTTCAAATTGCATCGTAGCCGATGCAATTTACGATACTGAAGATGAAAACACTGTTGAGAAGTTTTTAAGAGAATCTACAGTAAATAAAAATAAAATTGCAATCACAACAGATTTAGATAAAAAATATGCCTCAATTATACCAAAACTAGGTTTTAAACACCAATTATGTATTTTCCATACTAAAAAAAGTTTAAAATAAACAATTAAAAACTTTTAAAGATAAAAATCTCATTTCTGACGAAGAATATCAAGAATGCCGCAAACAACTGAAAATAATCAAAGATTTATTCGATTTAAATGATTACGATGAATTCAAAAATGAAGTACAATCTTTAATTTATCGCAAAGATGATTTTCATCCAGTTATTTACAAAATAATCAGAAAATCAATCACTCCTCGATATAAAAGCTTTATTCATCACTTAAAAGATAAACGAATTGAAAAAACAAGTAACAAAATTGAAAATGCCTTCCAAAAAACAATGCCAAAATCTAGAAAAAGAACATTCAAGACCAAACGAGGTGTTTTAAAACGAATCTATCGCAGAGATTTAATTTGGAATGACAATCGCAAAAAGGATTTTGAAAATCAACAAAGTTTTTGAAAGAGTCATGAATATTATTAAAGACAAATTTATATAAAACATTTACTATAAGTTTAGATTATAGGGGTTTTAATAATGAAATTAAAAAATATATATTTTTTTATTAGTATATTTTTAATAATAATTATTTCATTAACAAGTGTTGTTTATGCAACTGATAACCATACAACTAACAATTGTGTTTGTATAAATCCTAAAATTGAAATAAATGAATATTATAATGAAATAACACTAATAGAAAAAAATCAAGAAAATATAAAAAATAAGAATTTAGATAATATCGTAACGAACCAAACTTTTCATGATTACTTTGATGAGAAGGGGTTATTAAAAGAGGATGTAGCATCTGGAGCAACCTTAGACTTTCAGGGAAAATTCATAGCAAATGAAAATGAATCATTTATAATAAATATAACAAAACCAATAAATATAATTTCAACAACCCATGATGCATACATTGATATGAACACGACTGCTGGAAATTATTTTGGAGAATATGTGGGGAATAGTTTTGCTATTCATAATGGGGGTTCTGGAACAAACGTATCTGGAATCAAATTTCATAATACGCAATTATGGTTAGCAAACACAAATTATGTGACTCTAAATAATATTAGTGTCATTGTCGAAAATCAAAGAGTGGGATCTGGTGTTGGTGTTATAGCAATTCGTGAAAATTCAACCTATATCACAGTGAGAAATAGTTATTTTTCAACACAAAATAACGGAGGTTCTAGTTCGTTAGTTCTTTCATGGGCAAATTATTGTACAATAGACAATAATACAATAAGGGGAATTGGATTTGCAGGTAATATACTATATTTAAATCATTATAATGTATTTATTCCAGAGGGGATAAAATTTAACATTTACAATAACATTACAAATAATAGAATTTATGGTACTGATCCACCATCTGGTATTTGCATACCTTTAAAAGTATTTGGATGGTATAATTTAATTGAAAATAATACAGTTGATTATATTGGGGATAGTGGAATTAATTCAGGAATATCTGGAATTGTTAGAAATAATATTTTAACAAGATCCGCTTCCATATGCATTGATGAAAATTCAACTGGATATAATAATAAAATAATTGGTGGAAATCTTATTGTTGATAAAACTGGAACTGCACATAACAATACTGCAAACAAATTAATACTTCAAGGTATCGCATATAACAATATTGTAAATGAATTATATGTTTATGAGGGTATTGCATATAACAATACTATTAATAAAAATGCAACATTAAGTAATGGAACACTTAATAAATGTATAATAAAGAATAATCTTTTACTTGGGTCTATGAATCTCGTTAAAAATTCAACAATTAAAGGCAATATTACAATAAACGAAGAACTGGGAAATAATAATTTAATTTCTAATATTATTTTCGGTTCTATTACATTATATTCATCTTCAAAAAATAGCATTATTAATAATAATATCACTACAACACAAAATTATACAATAATTTTGTTAAGAAATTCTAAAAATAATATAATTAGGGATAATTTATTAATTAGTGCTAATAGTAATTCAGATGCATCAGTTAGCTTTTCTGATAATTCAAATATTGTAACCCATAATTATCCGATTGGACCCAATAATAGTTTAATTGTACTTAATACCACATTAACCGGAACAAACATAGGAATGTACTACAATGACATACAACAGTATCAAGTAAAATTAACAGATTCCAACAACAAGCCATTACCAAACGAAACAATTAAAATAAAATTCAACGGAAAAACAACAACCTTGCAGACAGACAAAAATGGAGTCGCGATAATTAATATAGAACTAAAAAAGATAGGAACACATGAAATCATAGCAAAATATGAAGGAACAATAAAACACAACAAAAGCACAACAACCAACAAAATTCAAATCATAAACCCATTTACAAAAAACATAAACATGAGCATGTACTACCAAGAGAAAATAAACTATAAAATCCAGATAATAGGAAAAAACAACAAACCAATAAAAGCCGACGAAACAATAATATTCAAAATTAACAAAAAAACAATAAAAACAAAAACAAACAAAAACGGATATGCAACAATAAAACTAACTCTAAAACCTGGAAAATACTCTAAAACCTGGAAAATACACAATTCCAATAACAACAATATACAAAAATTATAAAACAATAAACCAAATAAAAATAAAACCAACCCTAATAACAAAAAACATAATAAAAAAGAAAACAAAAACAATAAAATTCACAGCAAAACTCATAAACACAAAAGGAAAACCACAAACAAACAAAAAAATCAAATTCAAAATCAAAAGAAAAACATACACAGCAAAAACAAACAAAAAAGGATATGCAACAGTAAAAATAACAAACCTAAAAACAGGAAAACACAAAATAACAACAACATACCAAAAACAAAAAACAACCAACAAAATAACAATAAAAAAATAGAAGAAAAATGGTGCTAAAATGAAATTTAAAAATATATGTTTTATACTTATTTCTTTAATAATATTAATAACGTTAACAAGTGTTGTTTATGCAAATGATGATAATGCAACTAACAATAATAATTTAATTAAATCTCAAATAGAAATTAATCAAATGGAAAATATTGATGAAATTAAAATATTAGAAAATAAGAATAATGCAAGAAAAGATAATATAGATCAAAACACCATATTAAATTTAAATGAAACACAAAGAAATAATTTAGATTATATTGTAACAAACCAAACTTTTCATGATTACTTTGATGAGAATGGGTTATTAAAAGAGGATGTAGCATCTGGAGCAACCTTAGACTTCCAGGGAAAATTCATAGCAAATGAAAATGAATCATTTATAATGAATATAACAAAACCAATAAATATAATTTCAACAACCCATGATGCATACATTGATATGAACACAACTGCCCAAGGTAAAAATGCTGAAATCCCCGGAAATCATATTACCATCTGCAGAGAAGGATTTTCAACAAATATCACTGGAATCACATTCCATAACTCCCAAATATATCTAAACAATACCAGTTATATTACATTAAACAATATCAGTGTAATTGTTGAAAATCAAAGAATAGGTTATAGTGTCATATCAATTTTTGATAATTCGACACACATCACAATTAAAGACAATTATTTTTTTACAAAAAAAATTTTTATGGAACATATACATTGTTTCTTAATATGACAAACAATTGCATTATACATAATAATACATTTGAACTGGATGACAATGCAGACAGTCCAATATATTTATATTATGATTCTGAAGTTTATGATTCATCAAATTACAATTTTAATAATAATATTACAAATAACAAATTTTTTGCTGATGAATCTCAATTAGGAAAAACAATTATAATGGTAAATGGGCATAATACTTTAGTTGAAAACAATACTGCTATTGATTTTCATAACCCTAAAATATGTTGTATTAATAGTATTATACGCAACAATATATTAAATAATGGAGAAATAACTGCAATATCTTCCATTATATATAATAATACAATAGAAAATCTAATAATTCTTAATAAATCAGAAGCTTATAATAATACATTAAATGATTTATTTGTTAGTGAAAGCATAGTTTATAATACAACAATTAACATGTTAGAATTAAATGGGAATGAGTATAATGCAACAGCTTACAATTGTTTTATAAAAAAAGGAGTTAAAATTAATAGTTTTCATTGTTCATTAAAAAATTCTACCATACTAGGTAATATAAGCTTTGGAAATGGTGGTTTTCATAATCTAAAATTTAATAATATTTCAGGCAATCTAGAAAATAAACATTTCA
Organism: Methanobrevibacter sp. V74; assembly: GCF_963082495.1. Taxonomy (NCBI): domain Archaea; kingdom Methanobacteriati; phylum Methanobacteriota; class Methanobacteria; order Methanobacteriales; family Methanobacteriaceae; genus Methanobrevibacter; species Methanobrevibacter sp. V74. Next base: position 84,144 of record NZ_CAUJAN010000002.1, on the reverse strand, counting down.
ATATCTGGGAAATTAATATAACAAACAACAATATTACTGGAAAAATAACATTAAACTATGATGCTTTTAATATTAGAATAATAAACAATTTTATTAATTCCACAGAAAAATATACAATTATATTATCTGATACAGCCCAAAATAATATAATTAGGGATAATTTATTAATTAGTGTTAATAGTAATTCAGATGCATCAGTTAGCTTTTCTGATAATTCAAATATTGTAACCCATAATTATCCGATTGGAAATAATAGTTTAATTGTACTTAATACCACATTAACCGGAACAAACATAGGAATGTACTACAATGACATACAACAGTATCAAGTAAAATTAACAGATTCCAACAACAAGCCATTACCAAACGAAACAATTAAAATAAAATTCAACGGAAAAACAACAACCTTGCAGACAAACGAAAATGGGGTTGTGGTAATTAATATAGAGCTAAAAAAGATAGGAACACATGAAATCATAGCAAAATATGAAGGAACAATAAAACACAACAAAAGCACAACAACCAATAAAATTCAAATCATAAACCCATTTACAAAAAACATAAACATGAGCATGTACTACCAAGAGAAAATAAACTATAAAATCCAGATAATAGGAAAAAATAACAAACCAATTAAAGCCGACGAGAGAATAATATTCAAAATTAACAAAAAAACAATAAAAACAAAAACAAACAAAAACGGATATGCAACAATAAAACTAACTCTAAAACCTGGAAAATACACAATAACAACAATATACAAAAATTATAAAACAATAAACCAAATAAAAATAAAACCAACCCTAATAACAAAAAACATAATAAAAAAGAAAACAAAAACAATAAAATTTTACACAGCAAAACTCATAAACACAAAAGGAAAACCACAAACAAACAAAAAAATCAAATTCAAAATCAAAAGAAAAACATACACAGCAAAAACAAACAAAAAAGGATATGCAACAGTAAAAATAACAAACCTAAAAACAGGAAAACACAAAATAACAACAACATACCAAAAACAAAAAACAACCAACAAAATAACAATAAAAAAATAGGAATCTTCAAACCAGTTAATATATATACTAATTAACAACATATATGATCTCATTAACAAATTAAATTTGATTAAATGAAGGTTTGATAATATGGTTAGATTTTCACAAACTCTTGATGATAAACAATCCAAAAATAGAGAAAATCCATATGATGATAAGTATCGTATGCACTCTCAAGAACCTCAGCCAGCACCTAGAACAGTTTACCGTCAACGTGAGGTTACACCAGAACAAGATAATTTCTATACTCATCCTCCAAGAGAAGAGCCAACTGAAATTATTTATGAAAGGCCTCAAATAGAAAGAGAATCTATTCAACGGGATTACTCAAAACCAGAGTTAGATTTTCCAAAAAATCAAAATATTCAGTTTGGTGTTGAATATTCTCCAAACTCAAAACCGCCAGTGATTGGTAAAAACTACACAATTAGGTCAAATTCCATTATTTATAATGATGTAATTATTGGAGATAATTTCAGAACAGGACATAATGTTGTTATCCGTGAAAACACCAATATTGGGGATGATGTTTTAATTGGAACTAATACTGTTATTGAAGGAGATGTGATTATTGGAAATGATGTCAGCATTCAATCTAATGTATATATTCCAACTAACTCTATAATTGAAGATAATGTGTTTATTGGACCTTGTGCTTGTTTTACTAATGATAAATATCCTGTAAGGATTAATTATGAACTTCAAGGACCTAAAGTCAGACGAGGAGCTTCAATAGGGGGCAACACTACATTTTTATCTAATGTTGAAGTTGGAGAAGGTTCTATTGTTGCTGCTGGAGCTATTGTAATTCATTCTGTTCCACCATTTTATTTAGCTATTGGAACACCTGCTCGTATTAAACCACTTCCAGATCACTTAAAAGTTCCTAATAGATTCTAAAGGTTTGGAGATTATACTATGGCTAAATATAAATGTAAAATTTGCGGTTATGTTTTTGATGAAGACGATATTGAAGAAGGATTGAATATTCCTGCCGGAACTAAATTTGATGATTTGCCCTCTTCTTTTAAATGTCCAAAATGTAAAATGCCTAAGGCGATGTTTGAAAAAATTGATTAGTTTTATATATAACTAATTATATATTTACTAGTATTGAAAAATTTTAAGGAGATTGTTATTATGGCAAAATTTAGATGTAAATTATGCGGTTTTGTAACTGATGAGTTTGATGAACTTCCAGCAGATTACAAATGCCCTATGTGCGGTGCAACTGCTGACATGTTTGAAAAAATCGAATAAATATAATTTCACATGACTTATTTTTGCAAAGTTTGTGTTTCGTTTTAGATTAAGACGGATTGCCTAAAAATTGTGTATGTTCGTTTGTGGGATATCCATAACAAATTTAGAAGAACCGTAAGTTCTTCATTTTTTAAATTTTTTCTAAAAATTGTTTATTTTTAAAATCAACTCTTATTTTACCAGAATATTTCTCAAATATTTTCCTAATGTCTCTATTATCTTTTGATATGACATCATATCTTACAGTATCTGAGTAATCTTTATCAATATTTTCAAGGGAATTATTTCTAACTTCCATATCAACTAATTTAATATCTGAATATTCAAAAATAAGTTCATAAACATCATATTGCTCAATTTCAACAATTTCAACTTCCTTAATTGCTTCTAAAACTGATTTTGAATATGCTCTTACAAGTCCGCCAGCACCCAGTTTGATTCCACCAAAATATCTTGTAACAATTATGGTGATATTGTGCAGTTCATTTTTTCTTAAAACATTAATCATTGGTTTGCCTGCAGTTCCACCAGGTTCCCCATCATCATCAAATCCTTCTCCATCTTCAACAATATAAGCAGTACAATTATGGGTAGCATCATTATATTTCTGGTTTAATTTCCGAATAATTTCTTTTGACTCTTTTTTATTTTTCGTTGGATAAACAGAACATATGAACTGTGATTTTTTAATGTTTATTTCACTTTGCACAGGTTTTTTAATAGTTTTCATTATATCAATATATTTATATATTTTATTAAACATATTAAACTTAATTAATTTTTAACTAAGGATAATTATGACAAGCAGATCTGCTACAGTTTTGGTAATATTTATAGTTGCAATTCTTGCATTTTGTTTTGCAAGTGTTTTCGCATCTATGACTGGACAAATTTCAATATTGCCTAATAAAACCGAATCTGGAGGAATTCTAGATAATCTTTCAGCTATTACAAATGATACAACTGATAGTAGTGAAAGTTACGGTTATCAGGAATATAAGGATTATTCAAGTAATGGTTATTCCTCTTCTGATAATGATAACTTTAATGTTGAAACAACTAAGGATGATAGTTCCAGCAATAATCCATCATCGGATGTTAAAACAACTAAAGATAAGACTCAAAATAAGGATTCTTCAGACCAAAAGCCTTCATCAAATGATGATTATACAGATGATGATGATAAAAACGATGATTGATCTTTTTTTTTATTTTTTCTAAAAATCTAATAATTTTTCAACATCTAATAGTACAGAATTAATAGCTAAGCTAAATAATCTATTTCCATATTCTTCATCAACATAAACGCCATTTTCTTCGATGTCTCTTGCACCTTTATCAATGTTTGGATCATCATGACGGGCTTTTTTAAATCCGTATAGGCCAATTTCTTCATATTCATTGACGTTTGCCTGATTTATAACTTCCTCCTCATTGACAATGCCTAAAACTTTTGCCATTGATAATTCACCGCTTCCTCCATGAGGGCCTTCGGAAGATATTACTTTATTGTTAAATGTAATTGTTAAACCGGTTTTATCCTCAATATCCCATAATTCACCTATTAATGGGATGTTTCCCCCATGTGCATTTACGATAACAACCTTTTCAATATCTAAGAATTCTTTTGCCTGATTTAATGTAGCAGTAACATTTTTTTTTAATACGTCAAGGGAAACATGCACTCCATGGTCAATGCTGTCCAGTTCATAAGCAGGAAAGATTATTCCTAAAAATTTAGCACCGGTTAAAAGTGAAGATTGAAAAGCAATATGCGCTCCTATTTTAGCATCGGTATCAATTGGGAGGGCGGGACCATGATTTTCTAGATGTGATCCAAGTGCTATTATTCCAATTTTATGGACTCTGGGGTTTGTAATATTTCCTGCCCTATATCTTAATTCTGCCATAGTATCATCTCATAATTCAAAGTTCCAAATTTCGTCACCAACATAATGCTTAGTTTCAATAGCTTTTCCAGAATCATTTTCAACCATTTCTTCACCATCGATTAAACTAATGCCAATAGCTAAGGGTTTTCCATGTGTTTCATCAATGATTAATACAATATCTCCTGCTTCGATACCGTCTGAAGCATCTACAATTCCAGGACTCATAATATCGGCGCCATTGCTTACAAATCTAATGGCCCCCATATCTACAGTAACGGTTTTTCCATCAATTTGATTAGCAAGTGCCGCTTTAAGCGTTGGAAATGGTTTGTCATCAATCATTATGATGTATGGTTCGCCGTCTATTAAAATGAATGAATTGGGTTCTGCTTCAAGTATTTCAACATTCTTTTTACTTTTAAGTAAATCCCCATATTCTCCTAATTCTGCTCTTATTTCTTTAATTTTCTTTTTTTTCAAAAAATTTCTTTTTTTAACTTTAATTGCCATGTTAACCCGTATTATTTTTTTTTAAATAATATTTTGTATTCAAAATAAATAAATCTATTTATTTAATATGAAATATTTGTCATTTTTTGAAAAAACCTATTTAAAATCCGGATTTTCGCCATTATTGTTGTTTGATTTTTAATTACCTCTTTAGTTTAGAGTAAGGTTTCTGATAATTAAAATGGGTTATGAAGTGCAATTTTTAATATCTGTACAATATATCTGGTAACTTAAATTCCATCAATATCCTAGTTATGGGGGGTTAAAGTATTTTTGTAGTGTGGAGGATTGTTTTTAAGGTATTTTTTTGTTATTATCATTATTTATGTTTAATTTTCCTAATTTTGCTTAAATTAAGATAACATTTATATACTAGGTTAGTTATAGTTAATAGTATTAGTTTTAATTAGGTTTTGCCTATCTTAACTTGATTATATTATGTCTAATAAAGAGTATAAATATATGCTCGATTCATATTAAAAAACTAAAAATTTGTAATAATATAAGGTGATATAATGAGCGGACAAAATGTTCAAAGACCACTTGACGCATTAGGAAAATCTGTGGATGCTCCTGTGTTAATAAAACTCAAAGGAGATCGTGAATTTAGAGGTATACTTAAGAGCTTTGATTTACACATGAATTTAGTTCTTAATGATGCAGAAGAGTTACAAGACGGAGAAGTTACTAGAAGACTCGGTGTTGTGCTCATTAGAGGAGACAATATTGTTTACATTTCACCATAGTATTATTTTTCGAGATTATATTGTTCACGATGAATTAAGGAGGTGTGTCAATGTCAAAGGGTACTCCATCAATGGGTAAAAAAAATAAAAAAACCCATATCAGATGTAGAAGATGTGGTAAAAACACTTACCATGTACGTAAAAAAGTCTGTGCTTCTTGTGGATTTGGTAAATCTAAAAAAATCAGAAGGTACAGCTGGCAGAATAAAAAACCAACTACTAGACAAAGATTAGTATAGGTTGGTTAAAATTGTGAAGATTATTTATTAATCTTCCCTTAAACTACTTTTTTTATAACTTTTAACCGCTGCTTATTTTAATGCGCTATTTTTCAGATAACTTTATTAACTATTGTTAGTTTAAATTAATTTATATATAACTAAGTTATTTAGGAGCAATAAAATGACTGATTTAAATGATATTGCAAAAGAAAATGATGTAAATTTAGAGAATTCTGTTGTTTTTGTAAGGGGTGAAGATGATATATTGTCTGTAGATCTTTCTAATGCAGGCATTAAACAAAGAAGTGATGATACTATGGGTTTTACTTTTTCAATCACTCCAAAACAAGCATTGGACCTTGAAGAATACTTTAGTAGATTTGCAGCAGGTGAAAAATTCTATTATGATATTTCTCAAACTGGTTATAGACCTGCTTTTTATCGCGGATTATCTTCAATGACTAAAGAAATTAGTGAAGAAGAGGATACAAAATTTAATATTACATTATTTGCTCAAAAAGCTATTGTTGAAGCTGAAGATTCCTACTTCACACCAACATGTGTAGGTTGTGCTTTTTGTCATATTGGATTGTGATAAATTGTTTCCATCTCAATTTTCTAATAAAATTAAATTAACTTTAAAAAAAACAAATGAGAGCATTGAGCTAGATCAAAGGAGAGCTCATATCCGTGAAAATCAAAATGGTCTAATGGCTTTAAGTTATGTTGCACCAGTGTTTGAAACAATGGAGTTGGAGCGATTTTTTGATAATGTGCTTGCTAGTGAAAAATTAGATATGAATATTGGGGATACAGGAGATTTTACTGTAAGTTTTAGAGGCCTAGTTGAAGGGAAAGAAAAGAATTTCCCTCAAAATTTAGACCATAAAATTATTCTTTTACAAGAACCAACTTGTTTGGATTCAAGAATGAATGTTCAACTTACAGGATTTTCTACATTTAAATTAAAAGATGAAATTTAATATTTTGGTTAAAATTCATCTTCTAATGCATCCCATAAATCAACTGCCCAACCTTGTTTACCGTCGATTACCATATCAAGTAATCTTACTTTACCATCTCTGAAACGGAATAATCGATAATCTTGCTGTGTTTTTTTACCACTGCCTTCCTTGTTGCAGTCAAGATATATTCCTTCGTCATATTCCTGTTCAAAATCACCTGCTTCTACAAACTCACCCACTAATGAATAACCGTTTTTAACATTTTTATCTAGTCTTTCCACGGTTTTTAACCATCCTCCTTGTGCTCTGAATTTTATATCTGGGTCAATTATTGTTATTTCTTTTTGCCAGTTTATTATCATGTTACCAAATCCTTTTTAATTATAATTTGACATATCATATATAAATTGGAATTGCAAGAGAGCATTTGGAAAGTATTAACTATAATGTTTTTATATATTAATTATATATAAGTTTAAAAACATAATTGATAATATTAGTAATTAATAATGCTGGGCTTTGAAATGAATTTATTCGAGAAATTTAATATAAAAACTGAAAATGAATATTTATATGAAATGGCATTTACACATGCTTCATATTCAACATTGCATAATTTAGATTACAATTATGAAAGATTAGAGTTTTTAGGTGATTCAGTTCTTAGTTTAATTGTATCTGAATATTTGTATAAAAAATATCCTAATTATGGAGAGGGAAAACTAACAAAGAAAAGATCTAACTTCGTATGTCAAAATGCATTAGTATATTACTCTGAAAAGTTAAAATTAAAAGATTATCTCAATATTTCAGTTGAGGAATCTAATTTGACTAAAAATGAAGTAATATCTGTAACTGCTGATATCTTTGAATCATTTTTAGGTGCTATATTTATGGATCAGGGTATGGAATTTGCAAAAGAATTCTTAGCTACTTGGATTTTCAAATACATTGATCAGGACCGTGTATTTTTTGAAGATTACAAATCTGCAATTAAGGAATATGGGGATGCTAAAGAATTACCTATCGGATACGAAATATTAAAAGAATATGGAGTTCCTCATGATAAGACATTCATCATGTCATGTTTAATTGATGGTAAAGAAAAGGGTGTTGGAAGAGGTAAAAGTAAAAAAGAAGCGGAACAATCTGCTGCAAAAAGTGCTATGCGTAAATTAAGAATTTGGAGAAAATGAATGAATGAAGAATCTGTCGGTATTGTAGAGACAAAATATCTACATATATCTGAACCAATCGTGCTGGAAAGTGGCAAAACTTTAGAAGAGGTCAGTGTAGCTTATGAAACTTATGGAGAGCTTAACAAAGAAAAATCTAATGCTATTTTAATTTGTCACGCACTAACTGGAGATGCACATGCCGCTGGCTGGCATGAAGGAGATAAAAAACCTGGCTGGTGGGATATTGTAATAGGGCCTGGAAAAGCATTGGATAGTGAAAAATACTTCATTATCTGTTCAAATGTTTTGGGGGGTTGTAAAGGAACAACGGGTCCGAGTTCAATCAATCCAAAAACAGGCAATCCTTACGGTTTAAATTTTCCTGTAGTCACTATAGGGGATATGGTTAATGTTCAAAAGAAACTTATCGATTCATTGGGAATAAACCAATTGTTTGCAGTTATTGGCGGATCTATGGGGGGAATGCAGGTTCTTCAATGGATGGTATATTATCCTAAAATGATGAAAAAGGCAATGCCCATAGCAACAACCGGAAGTTCATCTCCTCAACAGATTGCTTTTAATGATGTAGGTAGACAGGCAATAATTGCAGATCCCGATTGGAATAAAGGCAATTACTATGAAACTGATAAATTACCTGTTAATGGTCTATCTCTTGCTCGTATGATTGCACATATTACTTATTTAAGTGATGAGTCCATGGATATTAAATTTGGGCGTGGACTTCAAGACAAAGATGAAATAACTTACGATCTTTCAGTCGATTTTCAAGTTGAAAGTTACTTAAAACATCAGGGTGAGGTATTTGTCAAACGTTTTGATGCTAACAGTTATCTGATTATTACAAAAGCGGTCGATTATTTTGATTTATCTATTAAGGGATCATTAATTGACGGTTTGAAAAATGTTGAAGCTAAAACTGAACTTGTTTCTGTGGATTCAGATTGGCTATATCCAACAGAACAAAGTACAGAATTGTTAAATGCATTAAAAGCCAATAATGTTGAGGCATCATTTTCAGAAATAAAATCTAATTTTGGTCATGATGCTTTTTTACTTGAAAAAGGACAGCTAAACCACATGATTTCAAAATTCTTATCTGATAATATCGTTGAAGATATTATGATAGAACAAATAGCAACAATTCGTGGTAATGTCAGTATTCAATATGCTGCTAAATTAATGTTGGACAAGCATGTAACTCATATTCCTGTTGTAACTGATGAGTATAAGTTAATTGGAATCGTTACAAGTTGGGATTTATCTAAGTCAATCGCCACAGGTGCCAACCAGCTAAAAGATATCATGACAACAACTGTAAAATATTGTCATGCTCATGAAAGCATTGAGGATGTAGCTCGTCAGATGCGTAAATTTGACATATCATGTCTTCCGGTCGTTGATGAGGACATGAAGGTTTTAGGTTTAATTACAACAGACCAAATCAGTAATTTACTCAGTTAAATTACACTTTTTTTTAATTTTTCCCGGAGAGATATTATTTCAAGAGCTGCTAAATTCATTGAGGGTGCTAAAAAGGCTATTCCAATTACTTTTGGATATATTCCGATGGGAATAGGTTATGCTGCAATCGCCATAAAAGCGGGCATGACTCCTGTTGAAACAGTTTCAATGTCTTTTTTAGTTTATGCAGGTGCCGGCCAAATCATTGCCGCCTCAATGGTTTTAAGTGGTGCAACACTCATGACAATTATTTTAACTAATTTCGTTGTTAATTTAAGATATCTTGTTATGTCAACATGTGTCTTAAACAAAATTGAGAAATCTAATTTGCCTTTAAATATCTTAGCTGCACATTTAACTGTCGATGAATCATTCGCAATGTTTTCTTTAAGTGAAAATTCAAGTATTTGGATATTTTTAGGAATTGGTCTTACTTCCTGGTTAAGCTGGTGTTTAGGAGCCGGAATTGGTGTAGTCGTTCTAGATTTGCTCCCAATAATTGTTACAAACAGTTTCAATATCTCATTATATGCTTTATTTGTTGCAATTTTAATTCCTTCAATTAAGGAATCTAGACAAATTGCCCTTTTAGTTTTGATAACTGCTGTTTTAAATATTGTGTTAAGTCAATTTTTGGGAAATTGGTCATTAATCGTATCAACACTTTTAGGTGCTTTAATTGGAATGAATATAGTTGATGACGGATATTTGCTCTCAGGTGATTGCTAATGGATTTCATGGCGTTAGTTGTAATTGGATGTGCTTTGGTAACATTTATACCCCGTTTAATTCCAGCATTATTTATTGATAAGTTAAATTTCTCACCAAAAGTAGAAAAATTCTTAAATCTAATACCCTATACTGCCTTATCAGCTTTAATATGTCCTGGTGTATTGACTGTTGATAATCAGTTATGGTATATTGGTTTAATAGGAGCTGTTGTAGCGGCAGGTCTGGCCTGGAAGAAAGTTCCAATTGGAGCTATTGTAATTTTAACAGTAATGATTTTAATTACAGTTTATTCGATTATACCATTTTTTTAAGTCGATTTATTTTATTGATATATGAAAATAATCCATTGTCAGTTGGAAGTTTGATTAAGGGATTTTCAATACCAGTATAGATGAAATTTTAAGTATTATTAAAATGTAATATAATACTATGAGTTCAATAGTAGGGTTACAAGGCAATTTTAAAAGAAACGACATTATTTCAATGTTGGAGACTTCTAAAAATAGAGGGCCTGATTTATCAAGAGTTTTTTTAGATAAAGTTTATAATTTAGAGGATTTTGATTGTAAAAATGACTATGATTTAGTTTTAGGACATAATTTACTTAAAGTTTATGATTCTAACAATAGGATTTCTTACCCTCAACCTATTAAAAAGGATAAACTTGTTTTAGTCTTTGATGGGGAGTTATATAATTTCAATACTATGAGAAACTTTTTATCAAAAGTCGGTGTTGAAGAGACAATTGTATCTGATGCACAAATTTTAATTAATCTAATTGATTTTTATTCAAAAAAAATAGGTTTACTTAAAGCTGTAGAATCTGCAATACGCCTAATCGATGGAGATTATGCATTTGCAGTTTTTGATGGTGAAAACCTAGCTATTGCACGTGATCCATTAGGTGTAAAACCATTATTCTATGCTGAAAGAGATGATCTAAAAGGTTTTGCATCTACAAAAAGATCCTTAAAAGAAATTAGTCTAACTGACATTAACACCTTAAAACCAGAACACATACTGTATAACTGGAGGGATATATCTCCGGCACAACCCATTCATGAAAAAATCTTTGAAGGGGATGTGGCTAAAATAGAGAAGCTATTAAAATTAAGTGTTGTTAAAAGAATCGCTGGATTAGATGAGATTGGAGTAATATTTTCAGGCGGTGTTGACAGTTCGTATTTAGCATTACTTTTAGGTCAAATTGCAGATAATGTTCCATTAAAAATAACTCTTTATGCAGTTGGTGTTAAAAATTCAAAAGATATTGAATCAGCAATTTATGCATCAAAATTCTTAAACCTAAATTTAAAAATCTGTGAAGTAACCGAAGAGATGCTGCGTGAAAGTCTACCTAGTGTTGTAAGAGCAATTGGTGATGATAATCTTATGAAAGTGGGTGTGGGAATGACTACTTATCTTGCAACAAAAATGATTGCTGAAGATGGAATTAAAGTAGCAATTTCAGGTCAAGGTGCAGATGAGCTATTTGGCGGATATAAACGTTATTTGAAAAGTTTTATAAATGGAACTCTAAATTCTGATTTAAGAGACGATATTGCAAATATGTATCATGTTAATCTAGAACGTGATGATGCATGTTCAATGCTTAATGGAGTTGAATTAAGACTACCTTTTTTAGACGAAAACCTAGTGGAACTAGCTTTAAACATTCCAGATAATAAAAAAATTGTTTCAATGCATGATGACATGCGTAAAAGTATTTTAAGAAAACTTGCTTTTGAAGAAGGTCTTGATTATGAAATAGCCTATAGACCTAAAAAAGCAGCTCAATATGGGACGGGTATTGATAAAATTTTAAGAAAGAAAATTGTAAAAGATACAGATATTTCAGAATTTTTAAAATAATCTCTATTATTTGTAAAGGTTTAATTATATTTCTATTTTTATTATTTCATTGTCATGATTGTATGGTGGTAAGGTTGTGTCCGATTTGGTACTGATTTTTTAATTTTTAATGGATGATTTTTTCTTATTTTTCTCTTTTTACAGTTGAAATTCAATTTCGGTGAATTTTAAGTTGCTGTAAAGTATTCCGTTGGTTTTTGTTAATTTTGGTATTTTGTCCCATTACAGTTCCTTGAAACTTAAGATTTTTCCTGATGGAATTTTTTATTGTTATATCACTTTTAGATGGAATTTGAATTTCGTAAGCGTTATTATATGTTGTGAACAAAAACAATGCTGTCAAGCTAGGTTTTTTACTATTATTAAAACCATTCAATTTTAATAAACTTGATCGTAAATCCATTTATTTAATAACCTTTTAGAAATCCTCCTATAAAAAACTTGTATGGTTCTGTAAATGTTATGTAATACCTCTTTGAGTTTTGTTTCTTTATTCTGCAGTCTTGTATTTCTACTAAAATTAACGCCATTAAATCCTTCTTTTTATTACAGAAATCACGCTTTTAACATTCATTCTTCGCGCATAGACATCATGCCAGAAGGATTGTAGCACTATTTAATCTATAATGTCTGGTTGTCGCACCTTTAATGGTATTTGCTCGAATGCCCTGCTTCTTTGTTTATGCATTTTCTTATTTTTTCTGAATCATATGCTTTGTCTGCTAGTATGTAATGGGGGTTTGCATGGTATTAATTGTCTAATTGAATGTAATGCAAATTGTGTATCATGTTTTGGACCTTTATTTGCTGCGTAATTTAGATCATTCATGTGTCAACATTGATTGCAATATGGTTTTTAATATAGCTTTTTCGTGATTTACCTCTTATTTGTGCATAATATTTATCAGCATAGTCGCTTGTGTGTCCTGTTCCATCCAATGGCAACTAATTTTACATTTTGATGGATGCATAAAATTAATATAATACAAACAATAAATTAGAAATAGCTTATTATAAAACTCCTAAAAACATATTACGAAATTATTTAAAATATATAATGAAATTTTAAAGAGATTCAACCTGAAATCATGATTTTGGAACATACACAATGTGAATATCTAAAAATCACACAAGTTTTTGAAAGAGCCTAAAAGTGCCAATTTATTAATATTAAAAAACATAATACTTATATTATTGATTAATATTAAAGGAGTTTTAATATATGACAATCGAAAAAGATGCTGAAGAGATTATAGAAAAATTTTCAAAAACATTAGAAAACATTCCCGATTCAGATGAAACTTGGTATATTACTGATAATTTAAACTTAACTCGTGAAGATAAATCTAGTGAAAAAAATCCTGAGAAGATATTAAGAAATGCAAATATTGATAAAGAGGGAAACCTCATTGTAAAAAGAGCTGATTGGACAAATTAAGAGGGTTTTATATGAGAATGGACTTAGTTCTAGAACTTATGGATGTTCCGGGGCAATTAGTTAAAGCATTAGAACCAATAAGTAGTTTAGGTGCTAATCTTGTAACTGTTGTCCACAAAAGGGATTATAAAAATGATAATGGAATGGTTCCAGTTCAATTAACTCTTGAAGGGGAACATGAAGATTTAAAAAATGTTGTTAATAGATTTGAAGATTTAGGATTTACCATTATTGAAATGGATGGGGTTGTTAAAAAAGAAAAAATCACCACTATCTTCTTTGGCCACATCGTAGATCAAGACTTAAGAGACACTATGGATAGAATCAATGAACTTGCAGGTGTTGAAATTGTAGCTTTTGATATTATATTAAATGGTGAAGAGAAATCCACAGCTTTAATTAATATTGAATCGGATGTGGGTAAAAAACAAATCATATTTAATAGAATTGAAGAAATTGCAGGAGAAAAAGATTTGCTAGTTATTAATGAAGTATAGGGATATTATGGATGAATGTAAAGTCATTATCATGGGATTTGGTTCTGTAGGACAAGGTGTTGCTAATGCACTTTCCATGAAAAAAGATTTAATTAAAGATAAAACTGGTTTTGCAGTGAAAGTTGTTGCGGCAGCTGATTCATCTTCGTCTGCAATATCACAAGATGGCTTAGATGAAGAATTGCTCCTACAAACCAAAAAAGAAAAAGGAAATTTATCAGCTTACCCAGAATTCGGGTCTAATAAACATGGTGCGGATGTTTTAGATACTGTTGAATATGATTGTCTTATCGAAGCAACTCCTACAAATATCGTTGATGCAGAACCTGCACTTTCACTAACATTTAAAGCGTTTGAACAAGGAAAAGATGTAGTAACATCAAATAAAGGACATTTAGCACTTAAATTCAAAGAGGTAGTTGAAGCGGCTGAAATGGCTGGTGTGGAATTTAAATATGAAGCTAGTGTTGGCGGATCTATGCCTATTATTAATTTTACAAAAGAAACTTTATCCTCTTGTGATATTAGATCAATTAAAGGTATTCTAAATGGCACTACAAATTATATTTTATCAAGGATGACTTCTGAAGGTTCTGATTATGAAGTTATTTTAAAAGAATCACAGGAATTGGGTATTGCAGAAACTGACCCAACTCAAGATGTTGAAGGTATTGATGCGGCTTGTAAAACAGTGATTTTAGCAAATTCACTTTTAGGAATTGATGCAACATATGATGATGTTAAGGTTGAAGGTATTTCAAATATTAATGCACAAGCTATTGAATTGGCTAAAAAAGATGATTATTTAATTAAATTAATAGCTGAAATATCTCCTGAAAACTTACAAGTATCTCCTCGTCTGGTTAAAAGAGGAAGTTCTTATGATGTAAGCGGTACTTTAAATATGGCTACAATCAAAACAGATTTGGCTGATGAAGTATCTGTGATTGGTCTTGGAGCAGGTTCTCTTGAAACTGCTTCTGCGATGTTAACTGATTTAATTGGTATTTTAAAAAATAAATACTAATTTTCATACTTTTTTTGATAACATGAAATACGTAATATTTATTCCAGATGGATCTAGTGATTATCCAATAGATGAATTAGATGGAAAAACCCCACTAAAAGCAGCTAATACTCCAAATATTGATAAATTAGCTAAAAAAGGATTTGGAGGATTTACAAACAATGTTCCTGAACAATACACTCCAGGTTCTGATGTTGCTAATATGAGCATTTTTGGATACAATCCTGCTGATTACTATACTGGTCGCGGACCATTAGAAGCAGGCAGTGAAGGTATTCCAACAACACCTGCTGATGTAATTTTTAGATGTAACACAATATATAGTGAAAATGGATCTATGGATGACTTTAACGCAGGCCATATTTCAACTGAGGAAGCAGATGAGTTAATGAATGGATTAAATGAATATTTCACTCAAAAATATGCTGATTTTAAAGGTAAATTTTACACTGGTGTAAGTTACAGACATTTATTCATATATTCCTGTGACAGTATAAAAGATGCTGAGGTATTATCTGGTATTAAAACAATGCCTCCTCATGATATTTCCGGTAAAAAATTAGTAGATAACTTATTTGGGGAGTGTGAATTAGCTGAAGAAATTCAAAGTATAATGTTTGAAGCAGGTGAATACCTTAAAGACCATGAAGTCAACAAAAAAAGAGAAGTGCCTGCAAATATGATATGGTTTTGGGGACAAGGAGTAACTCCAAGTTTACCTAACTTTGAAGAAACTTACGGTATCACTGCTTCTGTTATCACTGGTGTTGATTTACTTAAAGGTATTGGGAACTTTGCAGGAATGAATATTGTTGATGTGCCAGGTGCTACTGGATATTTTGACACCGACTATAAAGCAAAGGGCCAATATGGTATTGAAGCTTTAAAAGAAACTGATTTGTTGCTGATCCATATTGAATCGCCTGATGAAGCAGGACATGCTCAAAATATTGAGGAAAAAATTAAAGCTCTTGAAAGAATCGATGAATTCATTGTTGGACCCATTATTGAAAGTTTAGAAGGTAAATCATATAGGGGAGCAATATTGCCTGACCATCCTACACCGATTAGCCTTGGAACTCATACTCGTGATAATGTGCCTATTGTCATATTCGATTCCCAACGTGATGGGGATGAATGTGAATCATTTGATGAGGAAGGTGTTAAAAAAGGTTCCCTTGAATTTAGACAGGGACATTTCTTAGTTCAGAGATTAATTAATGGAGACTTTTAGATTAGGGGAGTAGTTATATGAAAGTATTGTTAGTTAATGGAAGTCCTAATAAAAAGGGTTGCACTTACACTGCATTAAATGAGGTTGCAAATACCTTAAATGATGAAGGATTTGAAACTGAAATCTTTTGGATTGAAACGAAACCAATAACTGGATGCATTGCTTGCGGTAAATGTGGTGATTTGGGAAAATGCATATTTGATAATGATGTTGTAAATGAATTTGTAAAAAAAGCGTACGATGCAGATGCATTTGTATTTGGTTCACCGGTTTATTATGCAGGAGCAAACGGCTCTATGACTTCATTTTTAGACCGTGCATTTTATTCAAACTCACACGGTGCTGGAGCAAAAGCGTTTAAACATAAACCTGGAGCGGTAGTATGTTCTGCAAGGAGAGCTGGAACCACTGCAACTTATGATCAACTAATCAAATATTTGGGAATTTCTCAGATGCCGATTATTTCATCATTTTATTGGAATATGGTTCATGGAAATGCTCCTGAAGAGGTCATGCAAGATGAAGAAGGTTTAGGAACTATGAGACAGTTAGCTTATAATATGGCGTTTTTCTTAAAATGCATAAAAGCAGGTGCCAGTGAAGGCATAACTCCAACTGAAATATCTAAACCTCGTACAAACTTTATAAGATAATTTATGAATTTATTTAAAACTCCTGAAAATTATTTATATACAAATAAAGCATTGCTATACTTATTCATTCCACTTCTAATAGAATATGCTTTAGAGTTTTTTGTAGGTCTGGCTGATTCTATAATGGTGGCATCTCTTGGCGAAGCGGCAATATCGGGAGTTTCGCTAGTTGATTTTTTAGTTCAACTACTTATTTTTTCTTTCTCAGCACTTGCAACAGGTGGTGCGGTTGTAGCAGGTCAGTATTTAGGTGATAAACAAATAGACAAAGCTCAAGATTCCGCCACTCAACTTGTTTGGTTTTCAACAATCCTATCCACTGTTTTAATGATATTGGTAATCCTTTTAAGACAAATCTTAATAGGTGCTTTATTTGGACAAATTGAAGCTGAGGTGTGGCATAATGCAGATATGTATTTATATATTGTAGCATTATCAATTCCGTTTATTGCAATATACAATGCGGGAGCGGCTATTTTTAGAACCACTAATAATGCCACATTGCCTATGAAAGTATTGGTTATTTGCGATGTATTAAATGTTGTTGGAAATGCAATTTGTATTTATTATCTTGGTTGGGATGTGAGGGGTGTAGCTATTCCAACATTAATCTCAAGGGTTTTATCAGCATTATTGATATTGCACTTTGTAGTGAATGAAAACTATAAACTGCATATTAAAAGAACTTTTAAGCATAAGTTCGACTTTAACATACTTAAAAAAGTATTGCAAGTCGGCATTCCATATGGTGTTGAAAATGGACTATTCCAATTAGGTCGTGTTTTAGTTTTAAGTTTAGTTTCAACATTTGGAACAATGGCGATAGCTGCTAACTCTGTTGGTTATGCTATTGGAATCTTTTCAGTATTGCCCGGTTTTGCAATCAATTTAGGTTTGACTGCAGTGATATCTAACTGTGTTGGAGCAAATGACTATGAACAAGCAAGATATTATAATAAAAAATGTTTGGTGATGGTGTTAATATCTCATGTTGTTATTAATTTAATTATATTTGCCCTATTGCCTGCAGTATTGGGAATTTACAATTTATCTGCTCAGACTGCTCAAATGACTACTGAAATGGTAATATGGCATTGTATTTTTGCAATTGTAATTTGGCCATTGTCATTTACTCTTCCCTCAACATTTAGAGGTGCAGGAGATTCAAAATCCGTAATGTATATAAGTTTGGCAGTAATGTTCATATGCAGAATTGGATTTTCATATGTTATTGCAGACTGGATGGGTATTGGAGTGTTTGGAACATGGATTGCCATGTTTATCGATTGGTATGTAAGAGCAGGAATTTATATTTACAGATATTTTTCAAATAAATGGACAGAATATAGGGTGGTTTAAATTAGAGTACAAATTACTTATAAAAATACACATAATTTTTCTAAAAGACAACTGGAAGAGCTGTTTAATTCATTCGAGTCAGATGAAGGGAAATTTCCAGAAAAACTTGCAATAACTATGAAAAATTATGATTCAATCTTTTCGGCTTGGGACGGTGAAGATCTTGTTGGTGTGGTTTGCGTTATGGATGATGGGCTAATTAATGCTTATGTCCATTATTTGCTTGTAAAGCCGGAATATCGATTAAAGGGAATTGGAAAACAATTGGCTGAACGAGTCAAAAATCATTATAAAGATTATTTACATATAGTTATTATTGCTAATGATAGCGAACTTAGGTTTTATGAATACTGCGGATTTGAAAAATTACAAAACTCAACTCCAATGCATGTAATAAATAGGTGATTAAATGGTTTTATTTAGAGGAGATATAAAGTGTAAAAGCTTACAAAGACGCACATCAATTAGTGTAATATTGCCATCTGATAATATTCATTTTTTAGAAGATAGGGAAGAAATTGTACCGCAACCTTACAAAACATTGTATTTACTTCATGGATTATATGGTAGTGATGATATAATCCTTGCAAACACTTCTGTTCAAAAATTTGCTGAAGATAGTGGAATAGCTATTGTAATTCCTTGTGGAGACAATAGTTTTTATGTAGACAATAAAAAAGCACATGCTCATTATGGCAGATATGTTGGTCAGGAATTATTGGACATTACAAGAAACATATTTCCACTTTCTCACAAAAGGGAAGACACATTCATTGCCGGATTTTCAATGGGCGGTTATGGGGCTGTTAGAAATGGGTTAAAGTATTCTAAAAACTTCTCAAAAATTGGAATGATTTCACCAGCACTGATTACTGATGATCTGGTTAACTATACTGATGATAACAATGTTTTATACTCAAAAGAGTTTTATGAATCAATTTTTGGTGATTTGGATAAAATTGAAGGCTCCGATATTAATCCAAGATATTTAATTGAGCATGCTGAGGATATTCCGGATATTTATCTCGCTTGCGGTATTGATGACTTTTTATTTAGTAAATGTGCTGATTTTTATTTGTTTTTAAGAGAAAAAGAAATTGATGCTACTTTTGTTGGTGATGAAGGGGAACATACTTGGGAATTTTTTGACAAATACATCAAAGAATTTATTAAAACATTAATTTAGTGATAATTATGTACTGTCCTAATTGTGGTAATGAACTTGATGAAGATGATTATTGTGATTGCTGCAGAGAATTTATAGACACTTCAGATGATGAGGAAATGGATATTTGGCAAGATGAACCAGATTACGATTCAATGATAAATAATGGAGAGGAAATCTGTTTAAATTGTACATATTGGAGTGTAAGTCCTTATGGTGCATCCTATGGAATGATTTGTCGCAGAGGCAATGGCCAAACAGACCCTGATGATACCTGTTTTGAATTTGTAAAATCCCATTATTTTGCAAATTATGGTGGTGATGGCCAGTATCAGTTTGATGAAACTTCAAGATCTATTGCAAATAAGTTATATTATTGGAAAAATAGCAGATGATAAAATATCCTCGAAAATGTTAATAAGATTATACCACATGTTTTTGAAAGATAATTTTTTAGATAAATTAAAATTTTTATATACGATGAAATACTAAAATTGTAATATAATTAATTGGAGAGATTTTTCTGACAAAGTATATAATTATAACTGGTGGGGTTGTTAGTTCAATCGGAAAAGGCATAACCTCTGCATCTATGGGTAGAATTTTAAGGTCTTATGGTTTGAAAGTTTCAGCTATTAAGATAGACCCTTATTTAAACTGGGATTCCGGAACACTCAATCCATATCAGCATGGTGAAGTATATGTTACTTCAGATGGTATGGAAACTGACTTGGATCTTGGACATTATGAAAGATTTTTAGATGTTGAACTTAAAGGACTAGCAAATATTACAACGGGCAAAGTTTATGAATCTGTAATTGCTAAAGAACGTGAAGGAGGATATCTTGGCGAATGTGTACAAGTAATTCCGCATATTACCAATCGCATCAAAGAAATGATTAGGATAACTTCTGAAAGTGATGATAATTACGATGTAGTTTTAATCGAGCTTGGAGGTACTGTTGGCGATATTGAAAGTCAGCCTTTCCTTGAAGCATTAAGACAACTTAGAAATGAGGAAGGTCGAGAAAACGTTATGTTTGTCCATGTTACATTTATTCCCTACCTAAATGCAGCTGGAGAATTTAAAACCAAACCGACTCAACATTCTACAAAAGAATTAAGAAGTGTAGGTATCAATCCTGATGTTATTGTATGTAGATCACAAGAACACATTGATGATGCACTTTTAGCTAAAGTGGCTCACTTTTGTGATGTGGATGTAAATGCTGTAGTGAATACTCCTGATGCAGTTACAATTTACGAGGTTCCTTTAGTTTTAGAAGAACGCAATATTGGCGAGTTAATTGTTAATAGAATTGGTCTTGATATTGAACCGGATTCTTCTAAATTAGATGATTGGGCTAAAATTGTTGATTCTTTAAGAATTCAGGATCCTCAAGTTACTATTGGTATTGTTGGGAAATATGTTGAACTTGAAGATTCATATATTAGCATTCGTGAATCTCTGCTGCATGCAGCTGCAAGTGTCGGTGTTAAAGCTAATATTAAATATTTAAGCTCTGATGTTGAAAAATTGGACAAAAATGCTTTAAAAAGTTTTGACGGCATATTGGTTCCTGGAGGTTTTGGAGAACGTGGTTTTGAAGGCAAATTAGATGCAATAGACTATGCTATTGAGAATAATGTTCCACTATTTGGAATTTGTCTTGGAATGCAGTCTATGGTAACCCAGTTTGCAAGAAGAAATGGATATCCTGATGCAAACAGTTCTGAATTTGATGATAATTTGGAGTTTCCGGTTATTGATATGATGGAAGAGCAAAAGAAAATCAAAGATATGGGTGGAACTATGCGTTTGGGTTCTTATGATTGTAAAATCAGGAAAGGCACTAAAACTTATGAAGCTTATGGTGAAAGTGATATTGAGGAACGTCACAGACATAGATATGAGTTCAACAATGATTTCAGAGAAGAGTTGCAAGAAAAAGGTTTAATAATTTCCGGAACTAGTCATGATGACTT
Organism: Methanobrevibacter sp. V74; assembly: GCF_963082495.1. Classification (NCBI taxonomy): domain Archaea; kingdom Methanobacteriati; phylum Methanobacteriota; class Methanobacteria; order Methanobacteriales; family Methanobacteriaceae; genus Methanobrevibacter; species Methanobrevibacter sp. V74. Next base: position 62,863 of record NZ_CAUJAN010000002.1, on the reverse strand, counting down.
TTTAGTAGAGATTATTGAATTGCCAAATCATTCTTGGGCTATCGGTTGCCAATTCCATCCGGAATTTAAATCAAGACCTAATAGACCACATCCATTATTTAAATCATTTTTAGAAGCTATTAAAGAGTATTCTAAAAATTAATTTTATTTTTTTAATTTTATCCTGTATTTTTTACAGCATTTGTCCTATATTTTTTCAAAAGACATTTATTAAGCTAGGCATTGCTTGTTGTTGGTTTTTTGTTTGTTATAGATGTTTGCTGGAATTTAGATTAAAAATATTTAATGTCTTAAGGCCCAAAAATGAATTAGTTTTTCCAGACACTTTACAATTTTTTAAGTTGAAATCAATTTTACTAGCTTTGATTCTATCTAATTAATATATCTGAAAGTTTAATATTACAATCATGTTTTTCAGCTCTATATTTCTAATTCAGATAATAATAACAATTTTATTTTCAATTTTGGCTGTAATTTTTGATGTTAAAAGCAATATTGTTCCTGATAAATTGACATATTCTTTGCTGTTTTTTGGTTTAATTTCAAATCTGATTTTATCAATAATTTCAAACAATATTAAATTCATTTTAGCTTCATTTATTTCAATGTTTGTAACATATTGTATAACTTATATGTTTTGGATATTGAAAATTTGGGGAGGTGGTGATGTTAAGTTATTCACAGCCATTGCCACAGTAATACCGATAGGATTAAACATTGACTTTTTGAATATTTTTCCTAAATTGTCAATATATCCATTTGCTTTTAGTGTAATCTTAAACAGCATTTTAGTTTCATTCCCCTTTTTAATTTTCTTTTTAATTTATTTGATTAGTAAAAATGATGATTTTAAGGATAATCCGTTATTTATCATAACTTTGCTAAATGTTGAAAACTTAAGGAGGTTAATTCATTCATCTCTTAATAAGACTATTGCAATAAAGGATTTAAAGGAAGGGGCAATTGTAAATAACTTTTATTTTAATGATGATAAAATCATAGAGTTAATCGCTGAATTAAATGGCAATCTTGAAATATTTGAAAATAAAGAAGATGATGGATTTAAATACTATTTTAAATCCCAAAGTGCAGGAGGCATCACAAAAGAGGAAATGACACTAATTAAGGTAATGAGCACTGAAAAGTTCATTGGGAATATAATTTCGGTAAAATTGGCATATCCATTCACTCCCTCAATTTTGATAGGACTGTTAATAGCTATATTTTTTGGAGATATTATGATGTTATTTGCAAAAAACATGGTGTTGGTGATATAATGGTTAATGATAATAAAGGACAAGTGGCCTTAGAGTATATTTTGATATTTGCAATATCCTTAATTCTATTAGCTGTTTTTACAATACCTTTAACACAACAAAGTGTTGAAAATACTTTGGATGTCTCAGATGCTTTGAGTTTTCAATCAGATTTATCTAAAATAACTCATGGCATAGAGAAAGTTTATGGCGAAGGTCAAGGATCAAAACAAAGCATTGAAATTATATCTCCAAGAGACATTAAGGTCAGTGTTGCAAATAATTACATTTCATGCAATTTAAAACTTAAAAGTGGTTCATCTAAACTGATTAAGATTAATTATAAATCAACTCTTGAAAAAACCAATATTCATTTAAATAAAGGTGAAAACACAATAATCGTTGAATGGCCGGCAGATAGTGAAAATATGTATATTTATACAAAATTATTTTAACCACCATATTTAATATTTAACATATAAATTAAAATGGCGTGTGAATTTATGGATATTTTAATGACAATTATTTATCTAGTTTTATTCATTATAATGATGATTTTTGTCTTTTCAATAGGTATGTTGAGACACTTCATGCCCAAGCGTGAAATTCTTTTAGTACTTGTAGTAGCATTTTTCATTGGTGCTGTAGGAGGTGCATTCTTTTTACAACCGATTTATGAAGAGTTGCCTGAAATAACAAGTTTTGTTGAGAAAAATATACCTAATAATGAAGAGACTTTATATTTAGATTTATCATCTTCACTAGATACGAATAAACTACATGATGAATTATCTAAAATGGAAGGTTTTAAATCATATGATGAAACTTCGATTTCGATACCGATGTGGGGATTCAATCAAAAGGAGCATGATTACTTTGATGGAATAGTTGGAAATATTGATTCGCATTACAAAAATTATAATGTAACTTCCAATAAGATCAATATTGAACTTGAGGATAATTATACATCTTCACAAGCTTTAAAATCTTTTTCAGATTGGTATAAATTAGTATATGGTGAAACAATTTCATATGCTCAAATTAAAGCAGTTTTAGTTATTGATTCATCACAACTCGATAAATTTAAAGAAGTTTTACTTGAATATGGGGTGGTACCAACTAAGATTGAAGGCCCTGTTCAGGACACTATTAATAGTACAAACTCATCAATGCTTTCAAATTTTGAATTTATTTTAGTATGCGGCGGCTTTGGAATTATTGTTGCAATAATTGGAATTTATATGGATTCTGTTGTTCCAGCTTATAGAAGATTTAAAAAGGCTATAAATACTAAACGTAAACGATAATATGGATGTTGCAATATTATTTTCTGGAGGCAAAGACAGCACTATGGCATTATATGCTGCTTTGGATGCAAAAGAGGATGTCAAGTATCTTCTTTCTGTTAAATCTACGAATGATGAGTCCTATATGTTCCATGTCCCCAATATTCATATTGCTGATTTGCTATCACAGGCACTTGATATTCCCATGATTTCGGTGGATACTGAAGGCGTTAAAGAAGAGGAGCTTGATGATTTAAGGAATGCTTTTGTCAACCTTAAGAATTTAGGTGTTGAAGCAGTATATACCGGAGCGCTTTATTCTACTTATCAAAAATCTAGAATTGAAAAATTGGGCATTGAAGTCGGTTTAAAGATAATTTCCCCATATTGGCATGTCAATGAACTTGAATACATGCGCAAAATTGTTGATTTGGGGTTTAAAATCATGATTTGTGGTGTTGCCGCTTGGGGATTGGATGAATCTTGGCTGGGTAGAATAATTGACGATGAAACAATAGATGAGCTTTTAGTTTTAAATGAAAAGTATGGTGTTGATATTGCTTTTGAAGGTGGTGAAGCTGAAACCCTTGCAATTGATGGCCCTATTTTTAAAAAGAAAATCAAAATATTAAAATATAAAAAAGAATGGCATCTAGATAGTGGTGTTTATATTATCGAAGATGCTATTTTAGATTGATTTCATCAAAAAAGCTATTAATTTCTTTCTGATAGCTTTCTAAATCATTTTCGTTAATAATAATTTTATCTGAGAGTGAAATAACAGTACCGATGCCGAAATCTAATTCCATTTTATCTCTTCTTTTAAATTCATTATAATCTTGAGAATCATCTTCCCTCATTCTATTTAATAGTCTTTCAAAGCGTAATTTTGGATTTGCAAAAATTGAGAGAATAATAAAATTATCAAAGTTCTTTTTAAACATATTGACTTCTTGTGGGCTTCTAATGCCTTCAACAATAATGGTGTGGGTCTTGTTTTGTTGTTGAATTTCTTTGATTTTTTTGATAGTTAATTCAGATACAATATATTCTCCATGTTCCGCTCTTAAATTTTGAGCGGTTTCCTTTGTACTTTCTCCCCTTTTTTTAGCTTCTTCACGTATAATATCTCCCATACTAACGATTAGTGCACCTTTTTCAATTGCCATATCAGAAACTAAACTTTTTCCAGATCCGGGTAAACCAGATATTCCCATTACTTGCATTATTTTCACTCTTTTAATCTAATTTGTTGTAAGGATTCTTTAAGATTTTCATCATTATCAAATTCATTAACCATTTCCATAAGCACAGCTTTGTCTTGTGTTTTTAAATCTTCAGCTATTTTTGTCATAAATGGAATTGCACGAACAATATTGTCCATAATTGACACATCAGACATCTTTGATGTTCTTGATAGTGGATTTAAATCAATGGTAATTATATTTTTACCAGTTTTCTTTAATATTTCAGCCCGGTCTCCATCTTCCAATGGAATTAATATTGTATCGGCACTGTATATTCCAGTTTTACTAGCAGATGCCCTATTATTTTCAATTTCATTTAAATATTCAATATCATCATCTAGTGTACCTAAAATTTCATCATATCCATGGTCTTTATAGATTTGCGTCATGATTTTCAATCTATCGTCGGTACGGTAAAATAGATTAATTTCGATTTTTGCTTTAACACTTTTTGCAAGTTCAATTATTTCATCACAAGCAAGTGCAGTTGTATTTCCATTAACTGAAATCACTGGATTATTTGATAAAAGTAAAATAGCTACTGCTACATACATTGCTCTTTTAGCAGGATATGTTGTTTTCTCTCCAATTAAATAGTCAAATGCTTCTCCTCTGCCATGGGCAATCATCGCCGAATCAGCTAAATAACCTTCTTTTGAGGCAGTTATCATTTTATCTCTTAAAAGTAATGATTCATAGCGAGGATGTGATTTTGGTATCATTTTTTCATCTCCTTATTTTAAATCAATGGTCATTTGCGCTAAGTATCCTAAAAACGTTGTTATCAATAATGTAATTATTGTAATTGAAATAATATGTAGAGAATAATCTCCTGTAATTGAGCTTTGTGCGATGGGTAAAACAAGAATGAATGCATCAAGAATAGTGTCTATTAAAACAAATATTATTCCAACTATTATTCCTTCTATAACTTCATTGGTTTCAATATCTCGAATGTATAGGATTCCAAAAAATCCAGTAACGATGATGGTGATTACTGGAATAATAATATTGATTCCGGGAAGGTTAGAATTAAAAATCGGGTTTAATAGGTGTATTAAGATTGTTGAGATAATCCATATTAAAACTCCATAGATAATAGCTAATTTTAATTTCATTTTTTTAACCTTAGATTATAATTAATTATATTTTGTTTTGGAAATATTTAATATTTTTCTAAGGTTTTAACTAAAATAAGTGTTTAGGTAGTTAGGCAGTATTGGAGTTTTATCGTTTAACTGCCTAACGGTTTATTTTTAAACTTTAGAGAAACGAATTTTTAAAGTTTTGGGATGGTTAGGTAGTTGAGTTAACTACCTACCAACTTGTTTTACAAGCTTTAGAGAAATGAATTTTAATTTGGCTGTTTAATCTATCTCTCTGACTATGACTGTAGTCAATTATATTATTTGATTGTAGCACTATATAAATGTTATTATATTTTATTAAAATTCAAATATACTTTATTAAAAAATTTATATTATTAGGTTCATAAAGTTAAATTGAATGATGAATGAATATGAATTTGAAAATTATTTGAAGAAATCTTTATCTAACTCAATAAGCTCACAAAACCCTTCAAATGAGGTTAAAAATAAAGCTAGAAAATTATCTCCATCATATTTCAATGATTTAAAAGAGAAACTTTTAATGAAATATGAAGATAAATCATTAAAAGATGTAATGGATTGCAGGAGTTGTAGAACCTCATATGGGGATGTATTAAAAATAACTAAAAAGGAAAAAATTAACTTCAACATTGTAGATAATAATTTCAAAAATCAAATAAACAGTAATTTAAAATTACTTCCGGGAATAGGTCTTAAAACAGAAGAGAACCTTAAGAATAAAGGTTACATGACAATCGAAGAATTAACCTGTCATGATAGATATTCAGATGTTGCGTCCAAATTCATTAGAAATATGGCTGAGTTAAGTTTTTCAGAGCTATTGGATGTGTTGGACAATAATAAATACTCAAAAAAATGTAGGGACAATATAATAAAATGTATAAGTTTAACTGACAGTGAAAACTTCAGATTCATGGATATTGAAACAAAAGGATTGTCAAATGTGCCTATAATTTTAATAGGCGTTGGTGAGATCAAAAACAATAAAATAATCTCCTCGCAATACTTCTTGCAAGACTATGATGAGGAGGCAAGCATTATTGATGCATATTTAAGTCATTTGGATGAAGATTCTATACATGTAACGTTCAACGGAAAAACTTTTGATGTACCTTTTATAAAAAATAGATGTAGATATAATAGAATCAATGCAAACCTAGATTTAGCACATCTGGATTTAATGTATTTTGCAAAACGCCTATGGGCTAAAGACTTACCTAATTGCCGATTGCAAACAATTGAAAGAGAGCTGTTAGGTATTGAACGTGAAGGAGATGTTCCGGGTCAATATATTCCAGGATATTGGGATACTTATAAGGAAAAGAATAATATAGGTCCTGTAGTGCCAATAATAGAGCACAATGCACATGATGTAATTTCACTTGCGAGCTTTTTAGATAAAATGTATAGGGATGTAAATTAAAATGGGATTATTTGATAGATTTAAAAAAAATGATGATGAAAAACAAGAATCTAAACAAGAAAAAGTCATCCCCGATGATTTTGAAATTGATGAAGATCAATTAATTTTAAAAAAAATTGCAACAAGTAGTAAGGACAGATATGAAAGAGCAACTGCCGCTGATAAAATCACTGACCAATATGTTGCACTAGATTTATCTAAAAATGTTAAGGACCGTGTAATAAGATTAATTGCAATCAATAAAGTAAAAGATGAAAGATTGTTAAGGGATGCAGCTGAAAACTCTCAATTTTTCGATGTAAGAAGTTTTGCCTGGGAAAGGCTTGGTGAAAACAATAAATCCATAGCAGAAATTGTAATAAATACCAAAAAAGGTGCTAAAGTTGATGAACTATTTGAAAAAATTGTTGATGAAGAAACCCTTAAATCGATTGCAATAGAAGCTCAAGATAAGCAATATAGAAATGCGGCTATTGAAAAAATCGAAAATGCAAATGTATTATATGATTTAGTGTTTAAAGCAAAAGACAAATCAATAAGAAAATCCTGCATTGAGAAAAAATCTTTTATAAGCGAAGATATCCTTCAAAGAATTGTCATTGAAGATAAGGATGACTCAGTTAAATTTGCAGCTGTTAAAAAAATTAAAAATGAGGATAATCTAGCAAATATTGCACTTAATGAGGATAATGCAAAAATAAGGTCATTGATATTTGATAAAATTGAAAGTATTGGTATTTTGGAAAAAATCGCCTTGAACTCACAAAAATCCGATGTTAAATTAGATCTGGTTCAAAAACTTGATAATGACAAATTACTTGCTCAAATAGCTTTAAATGATTCAGATAACATTGTAAGAAGTGAAGCCGTTAAAAAAATCACTAATGAGGATGTACTGTTAGAACTCATATCCTCTGATGATGACAGATTCGTTCGCCAAATTGCAGTTAAAAACGTGTCTAACCCTCAGGAATTAATTAAAATAGCTTTAAATGATGAAGATTCCTTTGTAAGAAATCATGCAGTAACAAATCCTGCATTAACCAGTGAAGATGATTTTACCTACATTGCTATTAATTCAACTTATGAGGATGTAGCTAATGTGGCTTTAGGTCATATTGGTGATGAGAAAAACTTCATTGATGTTTTGAAAAATGCTAAAGTTGCATCTGTTAGAAAAGCAACTCTTGATAATATTGATGATTTAGAAACATTAATCCGTATAGTTTTAGCTAATGAGGATGAAGAATTTTCCATTAAAGCGTTAAATAAGATTAAAGTGGAAAAATGTTTATTTAAAATTTATGAACAACAAATATCTGAAAATATCTCTGTTAGGGCGGTTTCATTAATCAGAAGTCAAAAAATGCTAACTGATATTGCACGAAATGACCCTTCATGGAGAATTCGTGAAACTGCAGTTAAAAAAATAGTAAGTAAAAAAGTATTGAGAGACATTTCTATTAATGATGAAAATGAATATGTTAGGAAAGTTGCAAAAAAGAGGAAGAATTTATAAATAAAATTCAGGCTCTTTTCTTTCACTATTTGCACTTTCAAACACTGGTTTTTTAGCTTCAAATGCTTCTCCAGAAAACATACGGGCATTTTCTGGACAGATATTAATGCATGCTGTACATCTAGTACATAAATCTAGGTCAATATCAATTGGATCAACATCTGGAATTGCATTTTCAGGACAAATATTTATACAGTCATAACAAAAAACACAAACTGATTCATCACAGCTTACAACAAAGGGTAACTGTTTATAATCGCTGTAAGGTTTATTTCCCGGAATTTCAGCAGATAAACTTTCACATGTTTCTAATTTTTCAATACATTTTTGTGAAAATTCATCTATTTTTGCAATATCCTCACTATCAGGTCTTCCAACAGCAACGCCATCAAAAATAGAATGATGGCTCACAGTTGATCCTGCTGCAATAACATTAAAGTTATTTTCATCTAATAAGTCAACTAATTCACGTAATGAATCTGAAATTTGGGCATTGCCATAATTTACAATAGCTATTGCTGGCGTATTGTCTCCTTTTATTTGGGATAACCTTTCACGTGCTGTTTTAGGTATTCTTCCAGAAAAAACAGGCATTACTACAACAGCAATGTCTTCACTTGAAAGAGTTGTAGATGATTTAAAAATCAGTAGGTTATAGCTTTTTTGGTCTTGTTTGAAATTACTGCATATTTGCTCAGCTACTTTTTTACAGGTCCCAGATGGACTAAAAAAATATTTTTACAATTGACATACTCTCACCTGATAAGAAATATGTAAATTGAATTATAAAAATGTTAAATTTTTTAGGCGGCATTAAATTATAAATATCATTAAATAGTAAAATTAATTTGGTGATATGATGGAATTAATGAGAGAGCTATCTTTAGCGCCAGGTGTATCTGGTTCAGAAGAAGAAATAGCTAAAATTATTACACGTGAACTTAAAGATGTAGCTGATACAATTGAAACCGATAGTATGGGAAACCTCATTGCAACTAAAAAAGGTGAAAAAAAGGCGCCTACTGTAATGTTAGCTTCCCATATGGATGAAATTGGTTTGATGGTAAGATACATTGAGGATAACGGATTTATTAAATTCTCTAACATTGGTGGAATAAACGACCAGATGCTAATGAATCAAACTGTAACAATACACTCCTCAATTGCAGATCCGATTGTAGGCGTAATTGGTTCCAAACCCCCTCATGTAACAACCGCCGAAGAGAAAAACAAAATTGTTAAATACACTGACATGTTTATTGATATCGGTGCAAAAGACAAAGAAGATGCTGAAAAAATGGTTAGAATTGGGGACAAAATGACCTTTAATTCATTATTTGAAGAATACCCTAATAATTTGGTCATGGGTAAAGCATTGGACAACCGTGTAGGGTGTTATGTGATGGTTGAAGTTTTAAAAAGAGTGGAAACTAGAGCTACTGTATATGGTGTAGGCACTGTTCAAGAAGAGGTAGGTCTTAAAGGAGCTAAAACTTCTGCATTTAAATTAAATCCAGATTTAGCAATTGCACTTGATGTAACATTATCTGGTGATCACCCTGGTATTAAACCAGAAGAAGCGCCTGTTGTAATGGGTAAAGGTCCTGCTATTATTTTAGCAGATGCAAGTGGAAGAGGAATTTTAACCCAACAATCCGTTAAGGATATGCTTATTAAAGCCGGTGATGAAAATGAAATTCCATATCAACTGGAAGTAAGTGATGGTGGAACCACTGATGGAACAGCAATTCACTTAACTCGTGAAGGCATTCCAACTGGTGTTTTGTCTGTTCCTACTCGTTACATACACACTCCTGTAAGTGTATGCAGTATGGAAGATGTTGAAAACACCATCCAATTAATAGTTAAAGCTATAAATGATTTATAAATTTAAATTATTGCATATTCTTTAGAGTGCATAATATTATTTGTAAAAGAAGGCGATTAAAACAGCAATAATTGCCTTATTTTTACTTCAGATTCCAAAACCGTCAGTATTTTTCTGCTGAATAGCAACTGGGTTTTGAATATGCATTGGCAATGTTAAAAAGTTAGATAGATTATTTAAATCTGTCATCTGATTTTTGAGATTTTGCTTTTTGGTGTTTAGTTTCAAACCAGCCGATTTTTAACTCATCGATTGTGTCTTCGTATAATTGAGGAACATATGGTTTAATATCAAGTAGGGGTGTTCCATCTAAAATATCAACATTTTCAATATGTATGGTATTTCCTTCGACTGTATTTACTTTTACAACACTCATTCCTATTCTATTTGGTCTTTTAGGAGATCTTGTTGCAAAAACACCGTGAGTATCATTGTCCATGAAAGGTTTTACTTCAAGCAAGTATCCTTCGACTTTGTGTAATAAATAGAGTATATGGATATGTGAGAAATCATCTAAGTCTTTAATGCCGTCTACATATTTGTCTTTTATTTCAATTGTTCCTTTGATTCCTTTTGCTCCGGTTGGTTGAATTGGCATTCCTTCTATTTGGGTGAATTCAGTATGGATTGTACCAATTGATTCTAATTCGATGTTCATATTTTCATATTCGTTCTTATCATTATTAAATTATACTTTTTCACGATATGAATTAAATCAGGTAATCGATTTTAAAATTCTTTATTCATCTAAAAGCGAAATATTTATATATAATTCGATACAATTTATTAATATAAAAATATAATGTGGTGAAAAAATGGAACTTAGTGCAAGAAATCAATTAAAAGGTAAAATTGTCAGTGTAGATAAAGGTGCCGTTATGGCAAACGTTAAGATTGAAGTAACTGAACCTAGTACTGTTACTGCTGCTATTACTAAGGAGTCAGTAGAGAACTTAGGTTTAAGTGAAGGTGATGAGGTTTGTGCAATTATCAAATCCACTGAAGTGATTATTGGGAAATAGGATTTAATATCCTATTAATCCTAATAATATTAAAATAACAAAAATAATTACTGCTGCTTTTAAAAGTGTTTTTAGATTTTTCACAACAGCATAAATAATTAAGAATAATATAATTACTCTTATTATAAACATTATTGTCAAAATTTAACCTCCTGCAAGGATAGTTTTTGTACCTTCTTTTGAAATTTCTTCTTTTTTGAATTCAACATCGTATTTTACAGTTTCAATAACTTCTTTTAATGCATCAAGGGTTTCGCCACGATGATTACCAAGTACCGCTACTAAAAATAACATATCGCCGGTGTAAAATTCACCGATATAATGGATAACAGATATTTCATGAACATTATATTTGATCTTAGCATTTTCAACAATTTTTTCAATTTCTTTTTGAGTTTTTTGTTTGTCCGGTGTTGTTAAAATCAACTTTTCTAAATGCATGTTTTCTTCTTTTCCACGTACAATTCCTTCAAATGTAAAAATCGCACCGGAATAATCAATTTTATTACTTTTTTTTAAATTAGCTATTAAATCGGCTGTTGTAACTTTATCTTCTTTTGCTTCAATAACTCTTACAACCATAATAATCTCCTCTAATAAATTCTATAACTTATGTTATATATCACTTACTTCCTTAAAAGATAAATTTTTAATTCTTTCAACACCGTCAATTTCATTAATTAATTTAACTGTAGCATTGGGAACTAGTTCCTGCCAGTTTTCATCATTTAAAATTCTACGTCTAACTTCGGTACCAGATAAGTGCAAACGGTCATATAAAAGAGGTTGTCTAACCTCATATCCTTCCTCTTTAAATAATTGTTTAACTAAGGGATTGCCTGAATAAACAATATTAAATGGAGGGGTTAGCATTTTAATATGAGATGGCCATACAGCATTGAAATTAATGTCTTGCATTGGAATAATATAATACTTGGAGTGATCAATATTTTCTTCTGACAGTGCTTGAGTCATCATAACCATTCTTTCACCTGCTGTGAACGGGTCTTTAACTTCATGACTTAACTGTGCACTTCCAATACCAATAACAATCTCATCTACTTCATTTAAAATCTGTTTAATAACTTCCACATGTCCATTATGGACAGGTTGCATACGACCAACTAAAATACCACGTTTTTTACTCATCATATTATCACGGGCTTAATTTATCTAAACAATTGATTAAATTCACTGCAGTTTGATGTTTTTGAGTCATGGAATCTATAATGCTTGTTTCCATAAGTAAAGTGTTAATGCCTTTTTTTGCAATCGGTTTTGTAACCTTTTCAGGACTGGTACCTTCAGGGAACTCATAGTCAACAAGATTAACGTCTCTAGTTAAATTAGAGATGTAGGAATCAATTTTATCAGTCCTATTGGATAAGCTAAATATAAAATTAGAATATTCATATGTTGGATTAATCTCATGAATATCAATTACTAAAAACGGATTGTCATCTTTAATATTAGGAACAATGTATTTATTAGCTAGTTCTTCACCAGCTGCACGAGTTTCATCATGAGAGGTTATGTTCTCTTTTGTTTTAACGTAATAAATCACGTATTTTTTAGTTAAATTCTGAGTACTATTTTCTGAAGTAATATTGTAAATGGTCTTGTTGATTTCTTCATGAATCTCATGCTCTCTTGGATGAACACCTAAAATTATCCCGATGGTTTCGTTAGAAGAGGTATTGCCTGCTACAACCTTATAAACAGTACCATTAACATTACTTCCAACACGTTTAACATTGTAGGTATTGTCAGGGCTTTTAGTAACATCACCAATAATAATTGTTAAATTAATAACTACAATAGCTATTAAAATTATAAGTAATATCTGATATTGGATTTTCTTATTCATACAAATAACCTACTTAAATATCTAACTAAACTTATATTAAAGACTTTTTACTAAAATTATATTATTAACTATTATAGGAGTATTTTTAATGGAAAATAAAAATATAATTATAATTGCAGTAGTGGTTGTTGTGATATGTATAATTGCAGCAGTGGTTTTTTCTACTGGAATGTTAAACGGTGAGAAAGCTGCACCAACTAATACTACTCCATTCAAAACAAAATTCATGGAAGGCAGTTTTGTTGGAAATGTCAGCTTAGAAGATGATGAAAAAGAGTTCATGCATTCATATAAGGATAAAAAAAATAAAATTACATATAATATATCTACAGTTGATAATTCTGAAGAGTTAATGGATATTTATTACTTGCAAGGAATAATGAATCCAGAAAAAAGAAATATCAACGGTAATGATTGGAATATTTACTTCTCTCAAGCGGTACCTGGAAACGATACTAAGTCTAATGAGACAATGAATATTATAATTTGCCAGTCACAAGGTGAAAAGCAAGGTTATTTAATCTACATGATCATTGATAATGATTCAAAAATTAATGCAACATTAAATACCTATGGCGAGTCTTACACTGATTTTGTTGAGCCATTACTTGAAAGTATAACTTTAAAAGAATCTAAAAATGTTCCTAAAATTTATGAAGAGTTTGGATTAACCAAAGATCAGTTTAATGAACAAATGGATTTGATTAAGGAATACAAAGCAGGAAATACTTCTGCGTTGAAAGGTAATGGTTAGATGAAGATTACAGTTTTTCATGCAAATGAATGTGATAAGAAGAAATGTACATCCATTAAATTAGCAAAAATGGGTAAATGCAGGCTTGTTAATAATATTAATAAGATTCCTTCAGGTGCAATTGTTCTAAATCCTTATGCTGAAAAAGCTGTATCCTATGAAGACTACCGTCATGTCCAAAGAAGAGGAATTGTGGGACTTGACTGTTCATGGAATGATGTGTCAAGTTCTAAAAAATTCTTCTCTTTATCTAAATACCATAGGTCTCTGCCTTTTTTAATTGCAACTAATCCGGTAAACTATGGAAAAGCTTGTATATTATCAACTGTTGAGGCAATCAGTGCAACTCTTTACATTACACGTTTTAAAGAGGAAGCTATTGACTTAATGGAGGGTTATAAATGGGGTCATACATTTATTGAACTTAATTATGATTTACTTGAGGCTTATAGTGAAGCAGATACCAGTGCAGAAGTTGTAAAAGCTCAAAACGAATTTTTAGTTACTGAATAAAATTGTTTGGAGTGTATTTCTTCTGTCTTTCTATTTTTTTTATTTAATTAAATTTTTTCTTATTTTAACACATTTAACTAAACATTTAAATACTATTAAATTAAGATAATTAATTAATAGTTATGTGTGGCATAACAATTTAATTTTATTAAGTTTTCATGATTCATAGGAGGAGTTATTAATGGCAAGATTTGAAGAAGCAGAAAACAGAATGTTTAATGTAAAAATCTGCTTAAAATGTAATGCTCGTAACCCTGCTGATGCTACTACTTGTAGAAAATGCGGTTACAAAGGTTTAAGATTTAAAGCTAAAGAACAAAGAGGATAGGTTTATTATTCTCTTATTTATTTACTATTTTTATATTTGGTGTTTGCCAAAACTAGTTTTAGCAGGCATGTTGGTTTTTTATTAGATTACTTTTGCATCGGGTTTTAACTGATTTGTTGCGGACTCTTTTTGGAAGAAATTTTTTAAATCTTCTGGTGTTTTCTATTTATTGTAGTATTATCTATTGTATTTGTCCTTTTATGGTTCTATAAATTCGTTTTATTTGTAGTGTTATTTTGAAGTATCCTTCAATATGGATTGCAAATGATTAAATAAACATGATGCTGTCATGGCAATTAGACGGTGCCTTATAAAACTTGCAAAAATTCAAATTCAATCTACTGGCAGTATTTTCAATCAAAATAATAATGCCTTAAGTTTCTAGGAATGCCCATTATTATAAAACATTAAATATTATTTTAAACAAAACTATTTTTAGGTATTCTTATGAAAAACATTGAAAATTATATTAGAGAAATACTAAAAAGTCGTAAACTTCATTTTACTTTAATAGATCCTGATGAACAAAGCCCAGAAGAAGCCTTGAAAATTGCAACTGAAGCTATTGAAGGTGGAACTGACGGTATTATGATTGGAGGTTCAACTGTTAATGGTGTTGATGTTGACAATACATGTAAAATATTGTCTGAAAACATTGCGGTGCCAATTATTATTTTTCCGGGAAATACTAGTAGTGTAAGTAAATATGCTGATGGAATTTTTTATATGAGCTATGTTAATTCAACTAATCCTTATTGGATTAACGGTGCACAAGCTCTTGCAGCACCTTCAGTTAAAGCTGCTGGAATCGAAATATTGCCTATGGCGTATATGGTTGTCGAACCTGGCGGAACTGTCGGTTGGGTTGGGGATGCTAAATTAGTACCTAGGAATAAACCCAAAATACCGGCCATTTACGTAATGTCTGCTGAAATGTTTGGGTTAAAATTCTTTTATATTGAAGCAGGTTCCGGTGCGGATAAACCAATTCCTCCAGAAATGGTAGCTTATTCCAAAAAAGCAACTGACAATATGATTATTGTTGTTGGGGGAGGGATACGTGATGCTAGAGCAGCATATACTGCAGCTAAAGCAGGTGGAGACATCATTGTAACAGGCACTATTGTTGAAGAAGTTGATGATGTTAAAGCTAAAATCCAAGAATTAACTGGAGCTATCTTAAAAGCTTCTATGGAGTAGTTTTCAACTGCTCTTGCTAAACTTTTTTTTAATATATTAATCTATTATTTAATTAGTGATATTATGTTAAATTCATTATATGAAAAGGCCATTGCTAAAAGAGGATTTATCAGGGATATTGCTTCTGAAGTGGATGTTGATTCAAAATTAAAATATAGATGGTTTGAAAGGCAGATAGGTGAAAGTACTGCTAAATTTTCGATTGCAGCAGGAGATGGGAGTTTTAATAAGAAAAAATTCTTAACTACTAATTTCTGCGCCGTTGGTGCTGAATCAATTATTTATGATGGTGAGATTAAAAAAATTGATGATTCAGACATTTTTGATGTTTCTCATGTATCATTTCTTGATGAACTTTTAAGTACATATATGGCAATTTATGAGTTAAAATGTGCTTTAAGAGCAATTAAAGATTATGATGCGGATTATTATATGTTTGACGGATCAATTCTTGGAGATTTGGAGAATGCTTTTCCAAGAGGTGCTAAATTACCTAAAAAACTTAAAGATAATTTGGATGATTCATTTTTGGCCGAGTTTGAGAGAAGATTGGATGTTAGACATTTTGGTTTGGTATTTCCTGAACTTAGAGATTCATTAAAGTTAATGGAACTTCCAAAAGAAGATATTGACAAAACAGAGGAATATAATCTTCATCTGGCTTCAATTGAAAAAATAATTTTATTAAAAGAAATTTTACAGTATAGAAAAAGAATAATTTCAATTTCTAAAACTTCATCGGACAATGAACTGTTCCATTGGAATATTCCAGACATTGCATTTCTTGATAAATTTACAAAAAAGCAAGGAATGACGGTCATTGAACATAGGAAAGTTTATAAAAATGCTGCTTTTCAATTTTTCAATGATTTTTTTAAGAGTTTGACATTTACAATATTTTATGTGCGTTTTCAAGATAATAAAAATGTTTTAAAAGTTGAATTGCCGTACAGGGCAACAAATGAGGAGGTATTTGAGATTATTCGTAAAATTAATGTGTTGTCTGTTCAAGGTTATCCTTATCTTTTAAATAAAGCTCATAATGATGTTGTAATAACTGATAGGAACATGAAAGAATTAATGAAAATATCTAAAATTTACGAGACAACAAATAGGGAAGTGATGTCATGGTAGTTGGAATCTGTGTTGGTGAAACTAATTTAAATGAAGTAACATTTATTTCTAATAAAATGCCACAAGTTGGTCAATATGTAACAATGGAATATGATGGAAAAAGAGTATTGGGTATGGTTGAAAATCTGGTAAGGGGCAATGACGCTTTAAATATTGATATTAATGATTTTAAAGCAATTCAAAAAATCTCTAAAATTGGTGTAGAGGATAATTACATTCGTGGAAAAGTAAAAATCCTTGGAGATGTAAAGGATAATTTGAGACTACCAAGAACTCCTGTCCTTCCGGGAACTGAAATCCAACTAGCTGATGCAGATATTTTAAAGGAAATATTTAAAGTTGCAAATCCGATTAATCTTGGAACATTAGTTAATCAAAGCAATGTGGATGTTACTGTTGATGCAAATCCAATCCTTTCAAGACACTTGGCTATTCTTGCAATGACCGGTGCAGGTAAGTCAAACACAGTATCTGTATTGATAAATCAGTTATTGTCGTATAATGTGCCAGTATTTGTATTTGATATGCATGGGGAGTATAAAGGAGCACAATTCCCTAATGGTGATGTTAATGTAATTAAACCAAAAATAAATCCTAAATTCATGACTTTTTATGAAATCAAAAAGTTAGTTAACATTTCAAGTAATGCATATATTCAGGAAAGGCACTTTAGAATGGCATTTAAAGAAGCTAAAAAAAGAATTGAAGATGGTGTTGCTCATGAAAATAACTTCCTGCAATTAATATATGATATCTTAGAACATAATTCACAAGTTGAAGGGTCAGATAAACAGATTGTTGATGTTATGAATAAAATTGACGATTCCATGGATAAATATTCTAATTTATTTGACCAATACACTGGAAATATTTTAACATCAATTAAAAAAGCCCATGTAAATGTCTTAGATTTGTCCCAAGTTGATGAATCAGTTGCAAGTGTTCTTGTAAGCCATATTCTTAGAAACTCCCTTCAAAAATCTAAAGATGCAGCTCATAGTAAAAATAAAGAAGAGCTACTTGACAATGCGGTATTTTATATTGTTGAAGAAGCTCATATTTTAGCTCCAAACAAACGTGATTCAGACTCAAAACGTTGGATTCAAAGAGTTGCAAGAGAAGGGCGTAAATTCGGTTTAGGTTTATGTTTAGTAAGTCAATCACCGAAAACTGTTGATCATGATGCATTATCCCAAATGAATAATATGATCATTTTGAGATTAGTTGAACCAGAAGACCAAAAACATGTTCAATCAGCAAGTGAAAGCTTATCCCAGGACCTAATTAATCAGCTTCCATCTTTAAATGTTGGTGAAGCTGTTGTCCTAGGTTTGATGACAAAAATTCCAACACTGGTTAAAATTGACAAATTCCAAGGGCGTACTCATGGAGATGACATGGATATTGCTTCATACTTCAAAAATTCACTTAAAAAAGAAGCTGAAGAGTTAGAAAGGCAAGAAAATGAACTTTTAGACATGGGATATGATTATTAATCCCATTTTTTTCATATTTTCACTAGAGAACTAAACACCATAATTTATAAATTTTTCATTATTTTCATTTGAAAAAAATTTACATGAAAATACTAATTTTAACACACTTAAATCAATTTTTAATACATTGCAAATGCTCTCTTAGCAAACTATTAAATATAACGTAAACTAAAGTATTACACATTAAATACTTGTTAAAGTGTTTAAATTGGTTATATACATAAAATAAAAGAAGGTAATATAATGAAATTTGCACATTTAGCAGACACTCATTTAGGGTACCGTCAATATGGTTTATTTGAACGGGAAAAAGACTTTTATGAAGTGTTTGAAAAGGTCATTGATAAAATAATTGAAGAAAATGTTGATTTTGTAGTACATAGTGGTGATTTATTTGAAACCGCAAGACCTTCACCCATGGCATTATTAACCTTTCAAAAAGGTTTATTAAAACTTAAAGGTGCAGGAATTCCCATGTATGCAATAGCTGGCAACCATGATATTGTAATGCGCAAAGGATCAATTCCTCCTCAAGTTATTTTTAAGAAATTAGGTTTAAAAGTAATTAGTACTATTAACCCTACATATATGCATGGAGATATTCTCATTGCAGGTCTACCATACTATCCGGCATCACATGCTAAAACATTGAAAAGTAAATTAGCCGAGTTATCCGAAAAAGCATCTCACCATGAAAAATCTATTTTACTGTTACATCAAGGAATAGATAAATACTTCGGATATAATTATGAATTGGAGATTGGTGAGATTCCCGATAATTTTGACTACTATGCTTTAGGCCATATTCATAAATATGTCAATGATAAATGTGGTAAAGGAAGATTAGTTTATCCGGGTTCAAGTGAAATCTGGAAAACCTCTGAAATTCCGGATTATTTGGAAAATGGTAAAGGTTTTGTTGTTGTTGACTTAGAGGGTCCAAAACCTGTTGTTAAAAGAGTTAAAGTTGATATTCCAAGAGAATTTATAAAAAGATCTCTTGATTTCAATGATTTGGAAAGTGGAATTGCAGGTATTAAAGAGACTATTAAAGACTTTGATAAAAAGCCTATTTTGAATTTAATTATTAATGATGTTGACTCAGACACTAAAGGAGTATATGATATTATTAAACAGGAATTAGGGGATTTATCTTTAATGATTAGACCCACATTTAATATGGTCGGTCAAACACTAATTGATCCATCAAATGCTAAAAAAGTAGGTCCGGAACAGCTTTTAGTCAATCAACTTAAAGTATATGGCAATAGTGATGTGGATGCATTAGCTATTGATTTATACAGATTATTATCCAAAAATAAAAGTGATGAAGCTAATGAATTAATTAATCAATTCTATAATGAGCATTATGCTAATGTTGTTGAAGAAGTAGAATTTAAAACAGAAGAGATTATAAAAGAAAAACCTTCTAAAAAACAAGAAGTTCAAGCAACCTTTAAGGAGGACGTGGAATGATTTTCACAAGATTAAAATTAAACAATTTCAAATCCCATGAACACACGGTAATTAATTTTAATAAAGGAATTAGTGTCATTGTTGGTGAAAATGGTGCTGGAAAATCAACAATCCTTGAAGCCATCAGTTTTGCATTATTTAAACAACATACTGCAAAAAAAATTGATGATTTAGTTAGAAACAATGCAGAATCCATGTCTGTTGAATTAGAATTCATATCTAATGGAAGAGAGTATAAAATCGTCCGTGATAAAAAATCCAATTTAAAATCTTCAATATTTAAAAAAGCATCCTCTGAAGGAGGATATATGCATATCTGCACTGGAGATAAAGAAGTTTCTAATGAAATTCTCCAAGTTCTCGACATTGATTCTGATTTGTTCTTAAATGCAATTTATATTAGGCAAGGTGAAATTGCTGAATTGGTTGACAAGACTCCAGCTGAGAAAAAACAGTTAATAGGTAAGTTATTAGGTCTTGATTCTCTAGAGATTGCATGGAAAAACATTTTGCCATTTATCACCGATTATCAAACCCAACTTGCTAATTTGGAAGGCAAACTATATAATTCTGAACAATTGGTTGATGATTATAAAAGTAAACGGCTAGAGTTAGATGCTCTTAAAGATAAGGGTCATGAACTTGAAGAACAACTTATTGAAGTTAATTCCATATTAGGAGACATGTCTGAAAGTAGACGCAATATGGAAATTGAAAAAGAGATTCATGAAACTCAAGTTAATAATCTTGAATCTGAAAAGAAAAATTTATCTAAACTAGAAAATGACAAACATAGAGTTCAGGAAGGCTTAGATGAAATTCGTAAAGCTGAAGAGGAAATTGAAAGATTAGAAAAATTTGTTTCAAAATTAGATGTTTATCTTGACTTTGAAAAGTCAGTGTCTAGTATTCAAAGATTAAAAGAAGAAGAAAGGGAAATTGAGGAAAAATTAGCTTCAATTTCTAACCAACAGATAATCATTTCAAATAAAAAAGAGGGTTATAATAATTATATTTCTTCTGAAGAGGAGATTAATAAATTAAATAACCAAAAAACCAACTTTGAAAAGGAATTAGCTGCAATGGCTAAACTTGAAAAGGATAAAAAGGATTTATTAAAACATATTGAAGAAGAAAGAAACGATATTGAAAATTTCTTTTCAAAATCTAAGGATAAATTAGATGATAATGGTGTAAGTCAAGACGAATTGGCTGAAATTGATGATTTTAATAATTTAGATGAGTTTACCTCTAAATTTATTGATGAAACTTCAACTAAAATAGATGATTTATCAAAGGATATCATTGCTAAAAATGAAGATATTGTTGTATTTAAGCAAAATATTAAAGCTTGTAAGAAACCATTAAAAGAATTAGACAGTATTGATAATAAATGTCCTGTTTGTCAATCAGATATTAGTTCTTTAAAGAAAAAAGAGTTAAATAAACATTATAATTCTGAAATTCAAAAGAATGAAAAATTAATTTCTCAAAATGAGGAAACTGTACGTTTGTTAACTAAAAATAAAAATAGTTTTGATGAAAAACTTGAGTTATTATCTGATTTATCTAAACAAATTGTCGAATACAAACATGAAGTTCAGCATGTGCAAGATGAACTAGTTAGGTTGAATAAAATAGATGAAGAACTTGAAGCTAAAGAATATATTAGCAATAAGCTTGGTGAGCTCATATTAGTCATTGCTAATAAAAAATCTGATCGTGAATCTTTCAAAGAAAGCCATGATTCATATATTCAAGCTAAAGGTGCACTTGATGCATTAGGTAGTGAAACTGAAGCTCAGTACAAATTAAAACAGGTTAAAAATGAAATTGATAATCATGTTACTAATATTAAATTAGCGATTGAACAAGATCCTCATTTGAGTAGTGATATAAGTCCTGAAGAACTTCAAAAACGTATTGATGATTTAAAACAGAAAACTGATGAATACAATCAACTTAAAGGTTTTATTCAAAATAAACAATCGTTAATGACTCAACTTGATTCAGTTAAGGAAGATATTGGCATGTCTTTAAACCAAATTGACATTACTGAAAATAAAATTGCAGCTTCTGCATATGACCAAGATAAATTCGAGCAGATCTTATTTAATTATGAGAGATATGAGAGAAGAAAAAGTTCTATTTCAATTGAACTTTCAGAAATTAAAGGTCAGGCACGTGAATCTATTAAGGTTATTCAGGATTTAACAGAGAAAATTACAATTTCTAATAAATTCCAACAAGAATATAATGATATAAGTGATTATATTAATTTACTTTCTCATATCAGGAATTTATACAGTAAAAATGGTATTCAAAAAGATTTAAGAAATATTTCAAAACCAATGATTCAAAAACACACTAAAGAATTCTTTAACGAATTTAACTTTAATTATTCTGATTTGACAATTGATGATGAATATGATGTGACTGTTTATGGTCCTGAAGGTGAATCATCAATGAGCATGGTCAGTGGCGGTGAAAAAATTGCTATTGCTCTTGCTTTAAGATTAGGTATTACTCAAGCAATGGCTAATGGTGAATTGAATACTATTTTATTAGATGAGCCTACAATTCATTTAGATGCTTCTAGAAAACATGAATTAATTAATTTATTAAAAGAAATGTCTGCATTGCCTCAAATGATTATTGTAACTCATGAAGCCCAACTTGAAAATGCTGCGGATAATTTAATAAAAGTTGAAAAAGAAAATGGTATTTCAAGAGTAATAATGTAAAATTTTCATTATTACTTTTCTACATTGTTTCTGGTGCATCTTTAATTGAATCCAGGATACAATTGGCGTTCCATCCAACAATTGTAGCTGCATTTTCTTCTAATTTTTCTGGAACTTCTTCTACTCCATATGGTCTAACAAGAACAATTGGAATTTCATATTCTCTGCTTGCCTTAAGCAAATCTTCAAACATCTCTTTATTGTCATTGTAAAGGCCGGATAACATGATTATCCTATCTACTTTTTTATAAAATTCTTCTCCAGCACTTGAGTATGAGCCGGACATCGATTCTTTCCATTTAAAATCCACTTTTGAATAAAGTCTTTCTCTAAATTGTCCGTATTCATTATTTTTATCAATGCCTTGTGTAATAATTAAATTGTAAATTTTATCGTCTTTATCATCTTCAAACATTTAAAACACCTTGCTTATGTATATAATATTATGGTATAAAAATATTTATTAGTTTTAAAATTTAAGATTATAATAGAATTATATAAGGAATTATTTTTTATGAAAGCAGCAGTAATCGGATTAGGTGTTGAAGGAAAAAAAGCTGTAAATTCTCTTTTACAACATGGTTGGGAAGTTTATGCTACTGATTTAAATATTCATGTTGATTTGAATGGTTTGAATTTGCCAGTTTTAGACATGAACATGATTGATGATAAACAAACAGTTTCTATCGTAGGAGATAAAATAACTGTTGATTTAGGTTTCACAAATTCATATGCTATTGAAGAATGTGATGCAATAGCTTTTAGCCCTAGCATGTTTGGAGGCTCTTTTGCTAATAAGCTATTGAAAAATGGGCAATTATTGAGTGATGTTTTAGATAGGCACAAAGATATTTTCACTATTGGAATAACAGGCACTAATGGTAAAACCACCACTGTCCATATGATTAAAAGTATTTTGGAAAATGCCGGTCGCAAAGTATTAATTGGTGGAAACGGAGGAGGAGGTTTTTCAGGATATTATGATTTGATTTTGGAAGCTCAAGAAGGAGATTATGATATCTTACTAGTTGAAGTTTGTGATATGACCTTGGATTTTGCTGATTATTGTTTTGACTTTGATATGGTGGGTTTGACCAATATTGGCAATGATCACATGGATGTTCACAAAACTATTGCCAATTACAAAAATTCTCTTGTTAGATTTTTTAAGGACAAAACAATATTTACAGCATTTAATCAAGATTTCAATTCTGATTTTAAAGAAGCTGCAAGGGATTCAATTTCTTATTTTACTTATCAGGATGAATTAAAGTTAATTGGTAAATTTAATTTGCTTAATGCAGGTCTTGCAACTGCCATTGCCCGTGAACTTAAGATATCTAAAGAGGTAATTAAATCAGCACTTGCTAATTTTGAGGCTGTTGAAGGCAGATTGGATGTTTATAAAATTAATGATGCTGCTGTTTATGTTGGTAAAACAGATAATTCAGATGCTTTGGCTTCTGTTTTAGCTGAAAAAGATTTTTATGCTTTATTTATTGGCACTCCAAGAAATAATGAATTTCACCGTCTTGATATTTTAGATGTTGCAGTTAAATATAATCCTGAAGTCATTGTATTGTTCCCTGGTCTTGATGATACATTGGACATGGCAATTTATCGACTTAACTCCTTAGGTTACATGGGAAATATTATTACTGTAAATACTCTTGACCAAATTATAGGATTGATTGCAGAGTATTCTCATGAAGAAGCTATTTTAATCGGAGGTAATGGTCAAAATGTCATTATTGAAATACAAGAAAGGGTTAAAGAAATTTCTGAGAAACTTTGACCTTTTAAAAACCTTTTTATAATAGTTTTTATATATTAACATTAATGTATTCTTATTGGGTGTATTAAATGAGTCGTAGTTGGAGAAAAATTTCTATTGCAATATTTATATCATTAATTGTTTTGTGTGTTTTTCTTGCAGTTTTCAATTCTGCAAGTGCTAATTATACTGCAGCGTCCGTAGCTGAAAATTATAATCTTCCTATTGGTCAATCCATGTTTGAAAATCAATCTATAGTCGGTACAACATATCCTGTTGAGGTTCCACTAGCTTCCAATATAGGATTTTTAACCCATCAACTTCAAACATTTGATCTAAAAGGTCTATTGATGTCATTTACAACAGGAGCGGTTCCATTTGATTTTACAACTGTTTCAGGAGAGGGTATTGATTCTTACGGAAATGTAGTAGATGTTGAGGGTCCCGGATTTTTAACTTATTCTGGAGATAAGTTAGTTGTAAAAAAACCAGATGATTATGTATGGGCTTACAGTGCTCCATATAAATGGTTAAAAAAAACAGAATCCGGTGTGGATGTTTATGAAAATGGTACAAAAATCAAATCTGTCCCTGTTGGGGAAATTAAAAATTTAGATTATAGTAATGAGTATTATAATGCTTCTACAATAGCTAGCTGGTATAATTATGATGCTGTGGTTGGTTCCACATTTACATTAGAGAAAGGAATGGTTGATCTTTCTGATGGAAGAAATAATATTACTTCTCAGGATGTTCCTAAGATTTTTGGTCAAAGTACAGTGGATTATGCTTCTGAATATCCGACAGGATCTCCAATTTTATTATATGCTGGAAATTACACTGAAGAGGCCGGTGAAGTTTACGGTACTAGTTTAGGTTCTCACCCTGAATATGGGGATGGTGCAAGGGAAATTAATGCAAGACAATTCGTTAATGCATGGAATGGAACTGTAATTCCTCCTAATTCAACTTCAAGTGGTAAAGATTATGTTTACTTTGAATCTGCAAGCGATGCTTCAGCACCTGGCGGAAGTGCAGCCCATGGAGTTTGCCCATCTGCAAGAGCTTTAAGAGCAGCTGTAACTGCTGAAGGATTTGATTTGCCGGTAGGTATGACTTGGGATGAAGATACAGTATTGTTTGGTTTTAATCCGGCTCAAGGTATCACTGTTTATAATAATCATGATTATCCGGTTAAAATCAACATGTGGACTGAAGGTTCAGGAACTGGAATGGGTATTTATGCCCAAATTATAAGATATGTCAAATAATCAATATATCTTATTTTTTTTCTTTTTCATGTCAATTTCAACAATTATTACTGCTGCAGGCAGGAATTCTCGAATGAGGGATGACCAACTTTCACGTGGTCTTAAAATAACTAATAAGCTAATTTTACCATTCAATAATAAAACGATTATAGAAACGACAATTGATAATGCATTATCCTTGGATATTGATGAATGTATTGTAGTACTTGGTCATTATGCTAGTGAAATAAAAGACGCTATTTTTGATAATTACAAAGATAAGGTGAAATTCATAGAAAACAATCCAGTTGATGTGGGTCTGTCAATCTCATTATTCAATGGTTTATCAAGCACCACTTCTGATTTTGCATTGTGCATTACTGGAGACCAACCAACAGTGTCAACCGAGACTTTTAGAAAAATGATTGAAGTATCTCAAAACTCAGATGATCCTTATAAAACAATATCTATTTTGAGAAGAAGAAAAACCGGATTACTTGATACTGCTGAGGGATTGGGCATGCCCTTTGTAGCACCTAGAGAAAATCTAATGGATTATTTAGAAAACGAGAACGACAATTTAAATCCAATTTTGCACAAAATATTTGAGGATGGATATGAGTTTTATGGAATAAAAGAAAAAAATGAAAAAGAGTTATTAAATATTAATCATTATGATGATTATTTAACTCTTTTAGATTGATTCAAGGCCAGAAATGACCTCTTCGATTTTAGCTTTACTGATGCCAACTGTTATTTCCTCATCTTTAATATCTGCTGCCTTTCTAGAACCGTCACAACCTAACGTGAAATTAATTCCATTGTCTAAGTATGGATTTGCAAATGCATCGCCACATAATGATTGAATACCTGCAAAGGATGATGTAATTTTTTCTCCAGTTTTATAAACTATACTTTGTGCAAGTTTCATTCCACCAACAGGTTCGGTAATGATTTGAATAACGTCTGGTTCGAAACTAGCTTCATCTAAAGGGGCATAAACCATAGCCCAACTTAAATCTTTAATAATTGAAAGTTTGTGAGTGAGCTTTTTAGCGGTTTTTAAATCTTGAAATCTGCCTAATGAAAAGTATTTTTCACCATTTGCTAATTTTTCAGGCATATCTCTAAGTCCAATAGCTCCTGCTCCACCTAGACATAATTGCTCATTAATTGTTGAGTAGAATTTATTGCCTAATGATGCTTTTCTAACCATTTCGCAGTGTCTGATTTTTTCATCAATTAAATCATAACCTTCAGGAAGGTCTGCTTTGGTTTTAATCAATTTCATTGCTACTGGTTTTGCATCGAGTTTAATTTTGCTTTCGATTATTTCACAGTATTTTCGATTTTTTTCTAAATTATTAGTCATACAATCACTCACTGTTACAATTTATAGATTATGGAATTTTAATATCTTTCGTTTTAACACTGTTATTTTTACAGAAAGTCCTGAAATCGCATGCGCTGCAGGTTCTTTTGTCTGAATCTGCTTTCCAGGCCTCTTGAATTCTACAACCTTTCATTTCTCTGATTAATGAATCTTCAATATCCGCTACAACACTATCAAACTTCACAAGAGCATAATCCTTTTCCTTTTCATTGACATTAATAATCCTTATGGACCTATTGATTTTGAATTCATCACTTAAATCGGGAGCTTTATCATCTTCCTGCCAGTTTAGGATTAGCTCAACATCACTTTCAAATTCAGCTCCAACATCAGTTAGATCATTTTTAAGTTCTTCTTTAATTAAAGCCAAATCCTCTTTTGACGGAACAAGTTCATTTAAATAAAAAATAATCCCGGCAACAATGGGTTTTGCATCTTCTTGTTTAGATCTAAGCCAGGAATAAGTTAGAATTTGTTGTTTATGAGTTTCCCATTTATCTTCAGCTTTAGAATCA
The DNA here is from genome assembly GCF_963082495.1 of Methanobrevibacter sp. V74. Classification (NCBI taxonomy): domain Archaea; kingdom Methanobacteriati; phylum Methanobacteriota; class Methanobacteria; order Methanobacteriales; family Methanobacteriaceae; genus Methanobrevibacter; species Methanobrevibacter sp. V74. The sequence goes on along the minus strand of NZ_CAUJAN010000002.1, from coordinate 35,648 downwards.
TTCATTATTGTTGGAGGTCTTTTCATTCCTTTATAGTCAATAATTATCTCATAATCCTCAATATCGCCATGTTGTGATGTGTTCTTTTGGAAACTGGGGTCTTTTTTAAGAAATTCAATAATTGTGTTGTTGAAATTATCCAGATTGCTTTGCTCTAAATCATTGATTTTCATTGATGTCAAAACATCTACAACACCATTAATCCCATAATAATTGGATCTGCTTGTTTTTTCATTATAATTGGGCATCTTTCTAATGCCTTTGATTAAAAGCTCTGATGAATCAATTAAGGGGAACAAGTCTTTTCCCCAAACGTTAATGGCTCTTTCAGCTCTTGCGCTGGCTAATTTTTTATGGTCATGTTCATTTAAGTCATCTACTTCCGGATGATTTGCTTTACTGAAAAACAAATCCTCATCGTAAGAGTATAGGCCTCTAACTTGCAATCTCAAATCAATTTGTTCCTCAATAGGCCTTATATCTTCTTTCCAATCCCATGGAAATGAATTCTGTTTATATTTCCATTCAAGAAATGCTTCCTCAAGCACTCCATGAATAAATTCTCCAAACCATCTTTGGACAGGTTTTGAAGGGGGAAGCGTTCCTTTATTTTGATAGCGATATTGCAGATTACAAGTTAAAAATGAAAGCAAATCTCCTGTTAAACTGTATTCTGGTATCTTATAGGGTTTTAATTTTGATGGTAATTTCACTCTATCACCTTAAACTAAATATATTTCATTAAATCCAATGTATTTTTCATCTCTGCTCCATCCAAGGGCGATATTTGGAATATCAAAGTGATTGTTTCCTTTTTCATATCCTTGAATTGCTGGATTAAGTCCAACTAGCAACAATACACTTTCTGCTCTTGAAAATGCAACAAAGTATAATCTTATTAGATCGTCAAATGACCTATCTTTTTCACTTCTGGGGTTTGCTCCAAGTGAGCTGTGCTTTCTAATTGCATCTTCAATAGTTATTTTTTCTTTTTTGGATTTGGGGAATCTCAAATTCTGAGTTCCAATGTCGTTCTTTTTAAATTTAGATCCCACATCAACAATAACTAATGGGAATTCCAGTCCTTTTGATTGATGAATCGACAATACATTTATCCTATCTTCAGGTAACGTTTCAAGTAAAGATTCATCAATACTGATTCCTCCTGTTGAAAGAGGAATAAATATGTTCCATAATGCTTCCAGAATAGAATCTCTTTCTTGTTTTTTATTTCTAAATGATATATTTGAGTGATAATCATTGAAAAATCCAGTTTGGGTGATTGATTTGGTTATTGCTTCGAGATATACAATCCCTTCAACATCATCTTGTAATTCTTCAATCCATGTTGTCAGTTTATATGCAAGTTCCATTAAGCTAGCGGTTTTAGGCCATCTGTCGTGTCCTCTAGGTCTTCTAAGTTGCCAGTAGGTAACAAATTCAGATAATGTAATTGGACTGCGAGGTTCTGGGTTTAATTTAATATACTCTCTAGCTTTAACTCGCCATATGTTCATATTTCTTATAGCTAACTTTGGAATTGTTTTATCATTTGACTGGATTTCTGCTTCAGGATCAATACATTCAAGTATTAAACCACAGAAGATTCCAACATTATCAATCTCTTGAAGGTCAAGTCCTCTTGGGTTAAACATTTCAATGGGATTTTTAAATCTTTTAAGATTTTTTCTCAGTTGATAGAGAAATGACCTATTCCCATATTGAATTTCTTTTGGAGAAAATGATAAAATAGCGATGTCGGCTGCAGAACCATAATCCTTATCTAGCTTAAGTCTTATTTTTTCCATTTCCTTTCCTTTTGCTAGATTTTCATTTTTCAACTGTTGAAGCTGAGCAATGTTTATTGCACCATCCATTTTCTCATAATACTCTTTATTTAAAACTTGCAGAACTTTTAATTCAGCTTCTCCTTTATTTACAAGGTTGTTTATAAGTTTTGCCAGATCCATTGATAGCATTTCAGGATTGTTTCTAAACATTCCCAAAATCGGCATTCTGTCCTTTTCAAAATCGGGAGCTATAATTTTAGGTTTATTCTCTACTCGGGCATTTTGATATTCCCTATCTAGTTCTGCAAATTGATTGCAATGGGCAATAATATTTTCTGTTGAACGGTAATTGGTTTGAAGGTTGATTTCTTCAACATCAATTCCTAATCTTTCTTTAATACGTTTTTGATAGTTTGTGAACAAATCCACTGTTGCTCCTCTAAAACGATATAGGGATTGGTCATCATCACCTACTACAGTGATGTTTCCATTATTTTCAAGAGCCCTTTTTGCTATTGTAAAGTAAATGTCCTCTTGAATAAGGTTAGTGTCCTGATATTCATCTATTAAAACAATTTTAACTTCATTTAAAAAGAGTTCTAACTCTCCATTTTTTAATTTATTTAAAAACAGTGATTCTAACATTGCAAAATCAATTGTATTTCGTTTACTTAAAGTTGTTTCATATTCTTTAATACAATCAAGTGCTAATTGTTGACCGCTGCCTTTTTCGGTTTTTTCATATAATTCTTCAAGGTCTACTTGGTCATAGAAGAGTCTATTTTTAATTTTCATGAGTATTTCGCTCATTTTCGATGGTTCTTTCAGTTCAGCTCTGCCGCTTAATTCTTTAAGGAATTCTACTAATTTCTCGTCACGATATGTTTCATCTTCAATAAGAATTCTCATCATCGCCGAGTTTGCAACAAATTCTTCAATAACTATTGCTTGATTTTCACCAGGTTTTTTATTATCTCTAAGTAATTCCTCAGCAACACTATCAGTTGTTCCTATTTTAATTTGGTTGAAATCAATCCTATCAATTTTCAGGAGGTTATCGAAGTTTTCATCATCAATATTGTCAAGTAAATAATTTTTAATTTCATCTCCCCAACCAAGGATTCTTGAATATAATTCTTCAGCCGCTTTTCTTGTAAATGTTGTTGCTAATATTTCATTTGGATTAATATCGTCAACAAAAATATATTTTAATATTTTAAGTACCATTACTGTTGTTTTTCCAGAACCGGGGCCTGCAACGATAAATAATGATTTGTCACTTTCAGTCAATATTGCCTTTTGCTGATTTTTATTTGAAGAGATATCCCTTTTCAGTATATCCACCACGATGTCTTCAAATTCATCATATGAAATCATTTTTTATACCTCTTATTTTAATTTATGTAATTATCTTATTTATATAATCATAGAGAGAGCGTTTGGAAAGTATTTGAAATTTAAGTAAATAATCGTCATAATCTGAATTTAACTGATTTATATATGATAATAACAGCATATTTGCCGGAATAATATCCTGTTTTTAAGTTCACTCTAGAAGCAAATATTGCTTCTAACTTTTTTCACTTAAGCTGTTTAAAATATTAATCTAAGTAAATATTGCTTTTAACTTACATGTTTTTTAAAATAATAAGCTTTAAATATTAATTGAATTCATATACTAATTATTAATTTTAATTTTAGCTGATATTATGGATGACATTGAAAATATTGACATGTTTAAAAATGATGTTCGATTTAGGGAAAATATAGCCCATATCGAAACCATACCGGCTAAAAAGGCTAGTTTTAAAAAAGTGGATAACTTAAGTGAAATAATTGTTTCATACTTAAAATCAAAAGATGTGAAATTATACCAACACCAAGCTGAAACTTACAAAGCTATCCAAAATGGTGAAAATGTTATAATAACAACACCAACAGCTTCAGGTAAAACTCTCGCTTTTAATCTGCCCATTATGGAGACAATGGTAGAGGATAGGGATGCAACAGCATTATATATTTATCCGGCTAAGGCTTTGTCAAATGACCAACTGCACATTTTGGAAAATCTTGAAGAAGAATTAGATATTAAAATCAATCCAAGGACTTATGATGGGGATACTCCAAGAGAGGATAAAAGAGGAATTCGTGAAAAATCAAGAATCGTCCTGACAAACCCTTATCAACTACATTTAATATTGTCTTGGCATCATCAATGGTCAAAATTTTATAAAAACTTAAAATATATTGTTATTGATGAGTCACATTACTATAAAGGAGTGTTTGGTTCAAATGTAGCATTTTTAATTAAAAGATTAAAAAGAATAGTTAATTTTTATGGTGCTTATCCCCAGTTTATCCTATCCTCTGCTACATTATCAAATCCTTTAGAGTTAGCTAACCGTTTAACTGGTGAGGAATTTGCCTTGGTTGATAGAGACACTTCTCCAAGTGGTGAGAAGGACTTTATTTTATATAATCCATTTAAAAATTATGTTCGAAAGAAAAATAACACGCAAAATGCTCCATCTGTACATATGGAAACCGTAAATATCTTCATGTATATGATGTTGAAAAATATTCAGACATTATGTTTTACCGTTTCAAGAAAAACAACGGAATTAATTGCAATGTGGGCTAAAAAAGACATGATACAAGTTAAAGGTAAATTGGCTCATAGAATTGCAGCTTATCGTGCAGGTTATCAAGCTAGTGAAAGACGTGAGATTGAAAGAGGTCTTAAAAGTGGAAAATATTTGGGAGTCACTTGTACAAATGCTTTGGAATTGGGCATTAATATTGGTTCGCTTGATGCGGTTATCATATCAGGTTATCCCGGAACCATGATTTCAACATGGCAACAGGCAGGAAGGGCTGGAAGAAGTACTCAAAAATCTCTAGCTGTTTTAATCGCCTTTGAAAATCAACTTGATCAATACTTTATGAATAATCCAGAGTTTTTCTTTGATAAAGCTCATGAAAATGCAATTATCGATTTGAAAAATCCGATTTTACAAGAAGCTCATCTTTTATGCGCTGCTAAAGAGTTGCCTCTTCAAAGGGGAGATGCAGAGAAATATTTTGATATTTCACAAAATGTCATTGACAAGCTAGTATTAAATAAAGATTTGAATGAAAATCATAGGGGAGACTTCATCTATCCTTATGACGATAATCCTGCAATGGACCACTCTTTAGATCAAATTTCCAGTGAAGAATTTAAGGTAATGAATAATGGCAGATTATTGGAGACAATGGAGCGTTCACAAGTTTACCGTGAAGCTCATGAAGGGGCGATTTTAATTAACAAAGGAGATACCTATGTGGTCAATAGCGTTAATTTAAAAAACGGATTTGTTAATGTATCTAAAGAATCTGTAGATTATCATACAATGGTTTTAAATCAAACGGATATCAACATTAAAAATAAATTGTCAAAAACAAAATACGGCAATCTCACAATTCATTTTGGAGAGCTTACAGTAAGTGAAGATTACTTCAAATACAAAAAAATGCACTTTTCAAAAGCAATCGGAACCTATCCCTTGGAATTGCCTCCATTGAAGTTTAATACTAAGGGATTGTGGTTTACAATACCTAAAAAAGTAAAGGATACTCTTGAAGACATGTTTCCAAATGATGAGGAAGTATTTGCAGGAGGCCTTCATGGAGCTGAACATGCTTTAATTGGATTGTTTCCATTGCATACTATGTGCGATAGGTTTGATATTGGTGGACTTTCAACTAGTTATCATGAAGACACACAGGAAGCTACAATTTTTATTTATGATGGCTATGAAGGAGGAATTGGAATTTGTGAAAAAGCAGTTGATGTATTTGTCGAGCTTTTAAATTCCACAATTGACTTATTAAACAATTGCCAATGTCAAAGTGGTTGTCCATCTTGCATATACTCGCCAAAATGTGGAAATGATAATAAACCATTACATAAAAATGCTACAAAGTTTATTCTAAATTATATGCTTGATTTAATCTCAGACAATACTGTCTCTTTAAAGGAAGACGTTTTTGAAGAAAATGATGAATTTGGAGAAGCTTTAGAGTTATATGGTAAATGTGATTATTCAGCTTCAAAAGATGTTTTGAATAATATTTTAGCTCATGATAATCGTCATGCTAAGGCATTAGCTTTAATGGCTCAAATATTGTATGAACAAGACCAAAAAGATATTGCATTAGTATTTGCAAAAAAAGCTCTCTCTTCAGATGGGTCTAATGAAATGGCTAATAACTTAGAGGCATTGCTTACGAATAAACATAAAAAAGAAACTGTCAAGTTAAATTCCCTTGATGATATCGATACTTTATATGAGGAAGCTTATGATTTATATGAGCAGGGCGACCTTGCTACTTCATCAGAAATCTTAGAAAAGCTCCTAGATTTTGATGATAGAAACTCAGAGGCACTTGCACTAATGGGCTTAATATACTATCACTCGGGAATATTCCCTAAAGCTGTAGGATATTATAAAAAAGCTTCTAAAATAAATAAAACTGGTGAAATGGTTCGTGAGTTGAAAATGAGGGTTTCCTAATGATTTCATGCATAAGGGCTAAAACCTTCTTCAAAGTGTTCGCATGCATTTTCTAACTCTTTTGGAATGTCTATTTTTTGAGTGCAATAATCTAGGCATGTTCCACAGTATGTGCATTCATCGGCAGGTACTTTTTCATCTCCTAATTTATCAAAGTATAATCTGTAAATGTTTGATTCAGGCTGGTTTTTATTTAAATTGTATAATGTGAAATATTCAGGAATTGGAATCATTTCAGGACATGCATCAATGCAGTATCCGCATTCACTACATGGTACTGCAACACTTTCTTTAAGTTTTAAAGCAATATTTTCTAAAAATTTACTTTCTTCATCATTCAGCACTTCAAAATTCTCAAATGTATTGCAGTTATCAAGTAGATCCTCCATTTTATTCATGCCGCTTAAAACAATTTTCACATGTTCAAGAGATGCACAAAATCTAAGTGCAAAACTGGCTATTGATTTGTTTGGATTGAATTTATTAAATTCATTTTTAATTTCATCATTTGGATTTATAATAACTCCGCCTTTTAGAGGTTCCATTACATAAACATCTAAACCATGTTTTACACACAATTCGTAACATTTGCTGGCTTCAATAGCCGGATCTTTCCAATCAAGGTAGTTCAATTCTAATTGGACAACATCTAAAATATTTGCATATTTATCTAGTACTTTTTCAAGTAGATCTGAGGTGTCATGGAAACTGAAACCAATTTTTTTAGCAATTCCATTTTCTTTCATTTTTTTAACATATTCAAATGTTTCATGTGATTCAGCTAATTTGAACCATGGTGTGTTGATGTTGTGGACTAAAAATACATCAAAGTAATCAATTCCAAGCCTTTCAAGCATTATAGCTACGAATTTATCATTATCTTCTTCGCTAGTCAGTGCCCATGTTGGCATTTTATCACATATTCTAAATGATTCACGAGGATATCTTTCAACTACTGCTTTTCTTATAGCCACTTCACTAACTCCATCATGATAAGCATAAGATGTATCGAAATAGTCAAAACCTTTTTCAATATAAATATCAACCATTTTGTTGAATAATTCCTGATTAATGGATGTTGGGTCGTCTTTGTCTGTTTGTGGCAATCTCATACATCCGAAAGCAAATTTTGATTTATAATTCATAATAATATTCTCCTTTAAGTTTTATTTAATCTGTAAATTATTTAAATGTTGTTAATAGCAACAGTATGAAAATATTGTTTTTTTTAAATTATATTAACTTTTTATAATATTTTTTTACATTATTTAAAAATTTTTTATTTTATTAAATATTCATTAGATTTAATTTTATAATATATTTTTTACATTTTTATTAAAAATTAAAAAATCCCTGATTATTAATTACCCATATTAAAAATTTTGTTTATATAATTCAAAACAATAAAAATATTTATAAATAATATTCACCAATATTTAATTAAGTCATTATTTAATTTAACTGAAATTTGTTAATTGAAAATATGGCTTTTAATTTAGAGGTGACAAAAATGGCAACTTTTAAAGGTTTTGCAATGAAAAAAATTGGGGAAACTGGATGGGTTGAAAAAGAGGTTCCTGAATGCGGACCTATGGATGCAATTATAAAACCTACCTGTGTATCTCCTTGTACCTCAGACATTCATACTGTTTGGGAAGGAGCTATTGGCGAACGTACTGATATGATTTTAGGACATGAAGCCGTTGGTGAAGTTGTTGAAGTAGGTAGTTTAGTTACCAAATTTAAACCAGGAGACAGGGTTATCGTTCCAGCTATTACTCCTGACTGGGATGATGAAGCTGCTCAAAGAGGATTCCCTTCTCAAACAACAGAACCTCTTGGTGGTTGGAAATTCTCTAACTTTAAAGATGGAGTATTTGGTGAAAGATTCCATGTAAATATGGCAGATGCTAATTTAGCTCTTATGCCGGATGGATTATCCGATGAAGGTGCTTGTATGCTGGTGGATATGTGGTCTACTGGTATGATGGGATCTGAAAATGCTGATATTCCATTAGGTGGAAGTGTATTGGTTATTGGTATTGGTGCTGTAGGACTTTCCGCTATTGCAGGTGCAAAATTGTTAGGTGCAGGTAGATTATTTGCAGCCGGTACTCGTCCAATATCTGTAGAAGTGGCAAAGAAATATGGTGCAACTGATATTATTAACTATAAGGAAGGACCAATCGACGAACAAGTAAGAGAACTAACAAATGGGGCAGGTGTTGATTCTGTAATTATCGCAGGTGGTAATTTAGAAAACACTTGGAATGAAGCTATTTCATCCGCAAAAGCCGGTGGTACAGTTTCAAATGTAAATTATTTAAGTGGTGCAGATAATGTATTAATTCCTCGTGTAGAATGGGGATGCGGTATGTCTAACATTAACATTAAAAATGGATTATGTCCTGGTGGTGCTGTAAGAATGGAAAGACTTGCAGACTTAGCGTTAATGGGAAGACAAGATCCGGAGTTATTAGTTACCCACAAATTTGAAGGTCTAGATAAAATCGAAGATGCTTTGTATTTAATGAAAGAAAAACCAAAAGATTTAATTAAACCGGTTGTATTATTAGATTTAGATTAAATAAGAATTTATGTGATTTTTATCATTACATATTATTTAAAAATCTAGTAAATGAAAATCAGTATTATTGGAAAAGTTTTTTTTGTTAAGCTATTTCAATAATATTGATTTATCTTTCTAAATTAATAATGGTGAAATTATGATTATTGTTTTAGCAAAAGCAATACCAAAAGATAAATCTGCAAAAATTAAAGTTATTGATTTTGCGCAAGATTTAATTAAAAATTCCAAATTAGAGGATGGAAATATTGATTATAATTTATTCGAAAACACTGGTGATAATTCATTAATGTTTATTGAACAATGGCAATCAAAAGAAATTTTACAAAAACATTTAGAAACAACCCATTTTATTAATTTCGGTGAGAACATAGAAGGATTGCTTTCATCAGATCTTGAAATAAAAGTCTTTGAAGCATCTGAAATAGATTTATCTTGATATAGTACATAATACTATTTATTCGGTATATCAGATTTGGAAATTATTATATCAACCTGTGGAATTGGGAAATAAAAGGATAGGTCTATCTGCTAGCATATAATTTATTAAATTTAAATCCTCAACTTTTATAAGTTGAGGTCCCAATTCCAGATTTTTTTTAAAGTATTACTTCATTAATACTCGTTTATTAAATACTTTTATTAATAAATAAAACAATACATATTATATTAATATTTATTTATGGGGGAGTATTATAATGCATGAATTATCTATGGCTCAAGGTATTATTAATGCAGTACTGGATACTGCACAAGTTAATAATGCAACTGAAGTTACTAAAGTCACTATTGAAGTTGGCAGATTAGCCATGATTAATCCAGAACAGTTGGAGTTCATATTAGGTGTCTTAATAGACAACACTATTATGGCCGATGCAGAAATTGATTTTATTGAAATTCCCGCTGCAGTAACTTGTTATGATTGTGGATTTAATGGTGAAGCTGTACTTGATGATAGTGATCATTACGCTCCACTTGTTAAATGTCCTGAATGTGACAGCCTAAGTGTAGAAGTCTTAAATGGTAAAGATATCATTGTAAAAAATATTGTTATAGAAAAACCTGATGAATAAATGGTGATAGTATGCATATGATTGCTGATGTAGAAATAGAAAAAAACATTATGGATGCTAATAAAAAATTAGCCGATAAAAACTTAAAAAATTTAGATGAAAAGGAAATATTCTGTGTTGATTTTGTAGGAGCCATTGGCTCTGGTAAAACAACTCTTGTAGAAAAAATCATTGACAATACTGATTATAAAATTGGTGTTCTTGCAGGGGATGTCATCTCTAAATTTGATGCAGGACGTATAGAAAAACATAACGTTCCAGTTGTAGGCTTAAATACTGGTAAAGAATGTCACTTAGATGCTCATTTAGTGGGGCATGGATTAGGGGATTTGCCATTAGATGACTTAGACATGGTCATTATTGAAAATGTTGGTAATTTAATCTGTCCGGTTGACTTTGAATTAGGTTCACATTTAAGAATTGTAGTTGTAAGTGTCACAGAAGGTGATGATACTGTTGAAAAACACCCAATTATTTTCCAAACTTCTGATGTGGTTGTTATTAATAAAATTGACCTTGCAGATGCAGTTGGAGCAGATGCTGATAAAATGGTTGCTGATGCTCAAAATTTGAACCCGAAAATTAAAGTAATTAAATCTAGCCTTAAAGAAGGCATTGGATTGGATGAAATTATTAAAGTAATTGAAGATGCAATGAATTAATTTTTTATCAGGTGGTAACATGAAAGTATGGATAGATATTTCAAATGCACCTCATGTAAGATTTTTTAAAGATGTAATCAAGTATTTAGAATCAGAAGGTGAGGATGTAATTGTCACGGCAAGACAATTTGGAGATATCCATAAATTGCTTGAAATGTATGATATTGACTTTATTTCTGTTGGAAAACATGGAGTAAGCTTATATGACAAATTAAGGGAAAGTACTCAAAGAGTATATAATCTTGTCGATATAATACATGGTGAAAACGTAGATGTTGCCCTTAGCAAACACTCTATTGAACTTCCAAGAATCACTTTTGGTTTAGGAATTCCAAGTTTATATGTTTTAGACAATGAACATGCTCTAGCAGCTAATAAACTAACTCTTCCTTTATGTGACAGAATTATCACACCGGACATTATTGATTTTTGGAAGATAATGAAATTTGGAGCTGATCCGAATACAATTATTCCATATGACGGTACCTCTGAATTAATGCACTTTAAAAGCTTTAAATATAATGATGATGTTTTCAATGATTTGAATTTGAATTTAAATCATAAAAAAACAATCTTAATGAGACCGGAACCTTCACTTGCATCATATCTTGATGCGGATTGTAGAAAATCTGTTCTTTCACCTATTGTTGATGAGCTAAAAAATGTGGCGAATATTTTGATTCTTCCAAGATTTAAGGAGCAGGCCGAAATATTTGAAGGAATTGAAAATGTTCATATTTTAAAGCCACCTGTTGATACTTCCAGTATTATTAAAAAATCAGATTTAGTAATTGGCGCTGGTGGAACAATGAACCGGGAAGCTGCAATACTGCAAACACCTGTTATATCTTGTTATCCTGGAGAAACATTGTCTGTTGATCAATATTACATTAACAAATCTTTAATGTATAGATCTCATGATACTGATGATGTTATAAAAAAAGCTCTAGATTTCATTGTAAATCCACATGAGAAAATCGATGTTAAAACAGATGATTTATTCCAAATTATTATAGATAATTTATATGATTTGGCGAAGAATGGTAAATAGTTATTTATAGTAATACTTACATACATATCATATAATATTTTGTTTAATCTTTTTGGGCTGGTAGCTCAGATGGTAGATCGTCGCCTTGGCATGGCGGAGGCCCCGGGTTCAAATCCCGGTCAGTCCATTTTTTATAATTTAAAAAAAGAAAATTGTGATTATAATATGTTGTTAATTGCTCAAAACCACTTACAATTAATTGTAGAAGTAGCTATAATAATTTTTGTTACATGGATTTTTGTTTTGAACTTAATTCCATTATCACTTAGTGTTGTTACCTTTTTATCCCTGTTTCTAATGGGAGGTTTCACATTGCTTTTCGGTGCGGATATTGCGCTTTTAATTATATCTTCAAGTCAAGCGGAGTTTACACATCCATTCGGACCACTTGCGCTTTTAGGTGCAGTTACTGCTTTAGCATCGCTGAAAGTAATGAAGGAATCGGGTGTAGACATACGGCCGCTTAGAAGATTTGTAATACTCTTTTTAGCAGGAATTACAATATTCGGTGGATTAATGCACAGATCCTTTTTAGTATTGTGGGTTATTGGTTTGTTCTTCGGATATTTGATAATTTCCAAATCATTTAGAGAAAAATCAGTATTTACAATGAAAAGAATTTTAACATTCTTAGGCGTTATTGCTGTTGGATTTGTACTTCTAGAGATTGTTGCAAGAGTAAGTGGTATGACAATCTTTTCACCATTATTGAGATTATCAAGAATTGAACAATACTCTTTGTCAAGTATTAAAACCGTATTAAATAATATTCAATTAATTGGTCACAATGCAAACGCTTCTTATTGGGGAGCTGAGGGTACGGCCTTTGCTGAAGGTTATATTACATTGCCAATGCAATTAGTATTGTTTTTTGGATTACCATTCCCAATGTTTTTCGGCATATTGGTAAACCAAAAGGATACAATCGATTATATGCTTCCAGGTATCTTTGGTTATGGATTTGATTTCGGAATATTGGGATTAGTTGGTTTAATGGTATTTGTACTTGGAACCATGGTTATTGGATTTAAAGTATTGAATATGTATCGTGAAAAAAGAGAAAAAAATAATAAAAAATACCTTGGTCGTGAGGTATTGTTAACAGGTGCACTAGCTGCATTCTGTGCACAATCATTAATCGGAATGTTTGTATTTAACCGATCCATTAACGGGATGGCGTTATTAACGTTTATATTTGTAGGTACATTGATTTTAGCAAATGCAGTTACACTTAAAACAAGATCATAAATAAATATAAGAGGTAGTTATATGAAAGCATTGGTGTTATTAGGATGTCCTGAGACTCCGTCACAAACTCCGTTGGCAGTTTATGTATTTGATAAATTAACAAAAATGGGTTATGATGTAACAATTGCTGCAAACCCTGCAGCTAAAAAATTAGTAAAAATATCCGATCCGGAAGATTTTTATCATTTACAATTAGTCGACTTGGAAAGAGCTTTAAGTGATGTTAATCAAGGGGATTATGATTTACTAGTTGGATTTGTACATAAAGATGCAGCAGCATCATTTTTTGTAACCTTTGACCAAATCATTCAATGCAAATCTCTTGCATTAGTATTCTCAAGAGATGCTGATGAAGTAGCTGAATTTGTTAGCATGATTGAAGAAAGCGGAAGTAATGCTAAAATTGCAGCTGTAAGGGCTTTCCATAATCCTTCACCGGTTAAAGTCAAATTCGATAAAGCAATAAAGGAGTTTGAATAAAATGTCTTTTTGTTTAGATACATATTTACAACAATCTGATAATTATGAAATTCATGCTTCAAAAGCAGGTTTTAAAGACTGTGCAATGATTATCCGGTTTAAAGCAGATGATTTAGTATATATTAAACCTGGTGATGAAGTATTAGGAGTTCGTGTGATTGGAATTCCACCAATCCCAATCGGATTTGACCATGAAAAAGGAACAGTTTTATTGCCATACACAAAACCTTGCCATGGGACTTCTGTAGTTGAATTGCCAATTGATGAAGAAGAAATTGAAAGAATAAGAAAATTAGACACCGGTAAGAAAAAATGAAATCAACAGTTGTTGGAAGTTTTCCAATTAGTGAAAACTCCCCTTCTAACTTTAAAGACAAATTAATGAAATCATTTGGATTATATGATCCATTCAAACAATCGATAAAAGATAGTGTAATAGCTCAACTTGATGCCGGAGTAGATATTATCTCTGATGGACAAGTTAGAGGAGATATGGTTTCCATTTTCACAGAATTTATTCCTGGAATGAAAATTGAAGATGGAAACACTGTAATTGTTTCTAAAATTAGAAATCCAATACAGGAAATTTCTATTAAAGACTTGTTATATGCTAAAAAAGTTATGGGCGAGTATTATGGTGGCAATATTCCTGAAGGCAAAGGTATCAAGGGAATAATCACAGGTCCAAACACTATCGTTCACTCATCAAGAATCGCTAGTTTTTATAAAAATAAGGAAGATGCTATTATTGACATGGCACATAGTTTAAAATTTGAAGTAGATGCAATTGCAAAGAAGGTAAATCCTGTTTATATTCAAGTCGATGAGCCATTCTTGTCAACTGGTATGGTAGACATGAAAACAGCTCGTGAAGCTATTGACATCATACATGATGGTTTAGAAGTGCCATTAGCAATGCATGTATGTGGTATTTTAAAGGATGCATTTACGGACATTTCAAAATTTAATGTTGATATTCTGGACTTTGAATTCGCTGGAAATAATGTAAATTTAAGTGTTTTGGAGAAAAATGTATCACTTGTATCCAATAAAAAAATAGGCTTTGGGTGTATTGATTCTGCTGTAAATACAGTTGACAGCGAAAGTGATGTTGATGGACTTGTCACAAAAGCTATTGAAATAGTTGGTCGTGAAAATTTACTTCTTGATCCTGATTGCGGACTTAGAAGAGCGCCAAAGGATGTTGCATTTTATAAATTAAAATTAATGAACGAAATTAAAGACAAATATTCATAAAATGACAAAATATTGTAAGAGCTGTGGTGAAGAGCTTCAAAATGAAGCTTTATTTTGCGCTAATTGTGGTAAAAAAGCATCTCAAAAGCATAAAAATTTTTTAAACAAATACATAGTATTGGCTATCATTATATTAATTGTATTAGCTATTTTTATAACTTCAACTTTTGTTTTAAACCAAACGCAAACTGTAAAAGTTGACAATGTTGAATTTCAGTTGCCTGTTGATTATGTGTCCGAACCATCAAGAACAGATGTAAGTTATGATGGAAATGTAAAATCAAGTGCAATGGGTTGGAGTAATGATGAAAACTACATCGAAATTGGAGTTATGCGGATGCCTGGGAGGGATAAACAGCCAGAAAGTTGCATCAACTATTGGTGGCACTCCAACAAAAATGTTGGGTTATTCGGGTTATTATTTTGAATATGAAAACGAAGGATGTGCATTTGTCTTCGGCATTAAAGATGAAGTTATTATGATTTATGTATCTGATTATGATGCATTTGATGATGTAAAAGTCATTGGAAGGGTTTAATAATAATTTATCCTATTTACATTTTGGATTTACTTCAAAACCACATATTTTATGGCAAATCTTCTTTTAGGTATGGTGGTTATATAAAGATTGAACTTGCTTGTGAATTTTCATATTCTATAATTCAGAGGATACTGTTCATATAATATTATTTGTTTCTGTTGATAGAGGTGAGATAGAGAATCGGATATCGATATTTTGATTGTATCTAATCATGTGGAGGTATTGATGATAATGTAAACCTGAAATAAACTTCAAATGAAGTTAGATTAAAGATATTGTGGCATGTTTGTACAAATTAAAAGAAATGTGTATTTAAAAAGGAGTAATTTGCCTCAAAAAATTAATTTTGAGGATTTAAAATTTAACGATATTCATGTTTAAAGTTTTTGTCATATAGCTTAGATGCATTAAAGTCTCCAGGATCTAATACATCTCCCACTACAATCATTGCAGTTTTTGTTATGTTGGCACCTTTTACTTTTCCTGCAATATCTTGAAGGGTTCCTCTAATTATTTGCTGGTCTGGCCAAGTTGCCTTTTTGACAACTGCAACTGGAGTGGTTTCCTCATATCCTTCAAGTAATTCCTCAACTACTTTGTCAATCATGCCGATTCCTAAAAAGATACACATGGTAGCATGATGTTTAGAAAAGCTTGCAAGACTTTCACCAGAGGGTTTTGGGGTTCTGCCCTCAGGTCTTGTAATAATAACACTTTGAGAAATTTCAGGCAATGTCAATTCAGCTTCAAGTACACTGGCTGTACCGAATAGGGAACTTACTCCTGGAATAATATCATATTCAATGTCGTGTTTTTTAAGTTCACGAATTTGCTCACCAATCGCTCCATAAATTGAAGGATCACCTGTATGAACACGGGCAACTAACTTCCCTTGACTAACCGCTTCAGTTATTATCTCATCAGTTTCTTCTAAATTTAAATATGCACTATTATGAATTACACATTCTTCTTTTGCAGGGCACAAAACATTTTTATTCACAAGCGAACCAGCATAAATAATAACATCTGCATTTTCAATTACTTTTCTTCCTTTAACGGTGATTAAATCAGGATCTCCTGGACCTGCACCAACAAAGATTACTTTTCCTTTCATGATATAATTTTTTAGCCACATTATTATTTAATATTTATGTATCAAAATTGAGCTTAATTTTGAGTAAACTTTATGTATCGTTAAAATAATTAAAAATTATGGATGATAAAGGTTTTATTTCAATTGAATATTTATTTTCATTATTCATTGTCTTGATTATTGTTTGTGGAGTACTATTTTATGCATCTGCTTCAATTTCATCGAGTTTAAATATTGGAGATAGCGTTGCACATAGGATAGTTTTAGATAATGTGGCTAATGAGATATCTCAAGTAAACTCAAATGGGGTAGGTTATTCAAAAACAGTTAAACTAACTCGTGATATGGGTTATTTTGAAATAAGAGTTGAAAGGAATAAACTGATTATTGAATATGGGGATAAAAAAGGTGAAACATTGCTGCCATCAGTTAATATTGACTCAAAATATAGGCTAATAAGCGGTAGAAGTTATATTGTCACCAAAACCTCTGAAGGAGTTGAAATCAGATGATGGACAATAAGGGTCAAATTTCAGCTGAACTATTATTTTTGTTTGGAGTTTTAGTGATAGTTGTGATTTTATCAATTGCTTTTATCTCACAGGAGCAGGAATTAACATTGGCAATGGGTGCTGCTCGAAATGGCGTAATTGAAGGCAGATCCACATCTGCTTTAGCAATTTATCCAAGTGATACTTATCGAGAGTACTCTCACTTTAAGGCAACTTTATTAATCCCATATTCTGTTGAAATAGTAAATATTTCATATGCTGAATTAGGATATGATCAAAACTATGATAAAAAACGGATTCAATTCAAGGTATATGCAAAAACCTCAGATAGATTTAAAAGTGATGAATTGGTATCAATTGGAGATAGGATTAATTATAATTTAAGAAAATCAATTGCAATCAGTTTCAATTCAACTCCTTCAACTAATAAATTATACAATCCAGTATTTTCCAAACATTATGTTTACACAACCGCTAATGTTAAATGGATTTAAAAATATAACTTATTTCATGTCATTTGAAAAAGGTAAGAAAATTGTCGAATCTATAGAATTAGCATATTAAAATAACATTTTTACCTAATTCATATAATATTTTAAAATTAAACTTTAAATTAGTGATTTTATGTATGGGGATGAAGAAAAACAACAATTGATGGATGATTTGGCCGAAATGGAAACATTTAAAGTAGATGTTGGCGATGAAGGAAAAATCCTGCAAGAAGACTTGAGGAAATTCTTTATTGAAGGTGAGGGGGGTAGGAAAGATTTAATTTTCAGACTGGAATTATACTTCTATGCTTTTAAGCTGTTCTGCCGTAGAAGTGTAAGGATTGAGAGAAATCAATTTATTATATACTTAAATGATTCGCTTCTTGATTATCATTTAATTAATCTTGTAAAGAATGACTTAACAGACTTCGAATTGGAAATTGAAGCTGTAAGTGAAAATAATGAAGTATTAATCAATTTAAACTTCACAATTAATTTTTAAATTTTAAAAATTTTACGTGCATTGTTGGTGGTTATCTCATCAACACTTGCAACATCCATATTTTTTATCTCAGCAATTTTATGAACCGCTTTCATGACATTTATAGGTTCATTCCTATCTTCTTTTCGCATTGCGAGATATGGGCTATCGGTTTCAGTTAAAACATAGTTCAAATCTATTTTTTCAATTAAGTCCTGATGATGTTTTGAGTAACATAACATTGTAGAAAAGCTCATATAGGAATCTCCACGATTCATTATTCTTTTCGCTGTTTTTAAACTTCCACCATAGCAATGGAATACAAAATAGGGAATGTTTTCATAATCTTCAATGATGTTCACCGCCTTTTTCTCACAGTCTCTTACATGCATTACAATTGGAACTTTATATTCATTGGCAAGGTCTAAAAAACCTCTAAAGATTTCCTCCTGTCTTTCACGCAGATCCTTATCGCTAACATAGAAATAATCCATTCCTACCTCGCCAATAGCCACAATATCATCAATATATTTTCTAACATTTTCATGAGCTATTTTGATATCTTCTTGTGTTGCATTCTGTGAACTAACTGGGTGAAAACCAAAAGTAGGGTAAATAAAACCTTCATTGTCTTTTGAAAGTTTCAATACCTTTATGTTGCTATCATTACTATATCCTGAAACGATTACATGGTCTAGATTATCTTTGGCTCTTTGGATAACTTCCTCGCGGTCGCTGTCAAAGTCTTCAAAATCAATATGGCAATGTGTATCGATCATATTACACTCCAAATCTCCTGTCTCTTGCTTGATATGATCTTATTGCCCTTATAAAATCGACTTTTCTAAGTTCAGGCCATAGGGTTTCACAGAAGTATAACTCAGAGTATGATGATTGCCAAAGTAAAAATCCGCTTAAACGTTCCTCGCCGCTGGTACGTATTATGAGGTTTGGATCTGCTAGTCCGCCAGTGTAGAGGTTTTCACTTACAAGCTCCTCATCAACATCATCAATTGTGATTTTGCCTGCCTGTACATCAGCAATAATCTTTTTAAAAGAGTCTATGATTTCCAAACGTCCATCATAACCAATAGCTATATTAAATAATCTTTTATCATAATGTGCTGTTGCATCTTCAGCTTCTTCAATTGCCTCCCTTACACTTTCAGGAATCAACTCGGTTCTTCCAACAACTTTTACCTTAACTTCATTTTTATGTATTTTTTCATGATTAACCAATCTTTTGAAGTTAGTGATGAATAATTTCATCAGCCCCTCAACTTCATGTTGAGGTCTGTTAAAATTCTCTGTTGAAAATGCATAAACGGTGATTATTTCAATTCCAAGTTCAATGCTCCAATCCAGAACTTTCTCTAAGGTATCTACTCCGATTTCATGTCCTTTAACAACATCTATATTCCCCTGTAGTTTGGAATATCTTCTGTTTCCATCCATGATTATAGCAACATGTTTTGGCATTTTATTGGGGTCTAGACCGCGGGTAATGTACCATTCATATATTCTATAAAGTATGTTCTCTTCCATTTCAATCCCCTTATTTAGATAAATCATCAGCTAAGGTTAAACTACGGACATAACCTTCTATACTTTGGTCTCGACTTGTGTCTATGTATATCCTATCAATGCCAAAAGTTATAGCTCCATAACTTGGCCAGGAATTAAGCAAAACTAATGTTCTAAATATTATATTTCCAACTCTGCCATTTGGAGCAATAATAATATTTGATTTGTCCTGTATTGCTTTTTCTATTAGAATAAAGTAATTTTTAACATTTTCATCAGTATTTTCCTCGATGAGTTTTGTTAATTTTTTGCTGTCGGCAATTGAGTTAGACACTTCACTTCCCCTTCCAAAATCATCATCTCTTCCTTCAGCGAGAATTGCGATTTTAGGATCTTTGCCAAATTTCTTAAGAAAATCAACGCAGTTTAGGGCAATATCAAATCTTTCATCTACATTTTTGCCCTCATCAATCCCAACTGGAGACAATAAAAATTCATATTTCTCTCCGTTAACATAGGTTGCTCTTGATAAATTCGGGTAGTATTCTTTGAGCTCTTGTATGATGTTGGATGCTGGAAGTGAACCACGTACAACAGCAGCAATATTGTCATCAAGCACTGATTTTACCAAATCTTCATCCTTATAAATTAGTTTTATGTCCGTTTTTGGGTGTTTTTCTTTGAAAATATGACATGCCTGTATTATATTTTCATTTTCACCAACACCAATAGCTATTGTTTTCATTAATTTAATTGTTTGTATTTTAATATAAATTAAAGTTTTCTAATTAAAGCATATTTTGTGAAAAATTTTTAAATAATTAAGTAAATAGTAATTAGTAATCTGTGAAATTTGGAAGTGGATTGTGTGTTAAAACTAAATGAGTTAAGTAATTGCAGAGTTGATGATAGGGAAAGAATACTTTTGATAAATGAGATTTTACATCCCAAACATATTCTGGCTTATGAGATGGAACCCCTTGAGTTTTATGAGCCGATTAGTTGTCATGAAAAATGCGGGGCTAATTTAACTAAATATTGTCCTGAATGTGGATGTAAGTTTAAAGATGATGAAAATGTATGTATGGACTGTCTGGTTCATTTGAAAAACCTCTCGGAGGTAATTGAAGTTTGTGAGGTCAAATCATATTCGCAATTTGTTTTTAAAGGTGAAAATAAGTATTCTACTTTTGATGAGCTATTGGGTGATGACAATATCTTAAAGATTAATCAATTCAGCTTCAATATCCTTGATTATCAAAATATCATACATGACATTAAATCACAGGTATTTAGAAATTTTGATGCCATTGTCAAATCAAGTGAAATAGATATTAATAATCAATTTTTACAGGATTCCTTGGATAAACCAAATTACAATGCTTTGGAAATGGAAAATTGCCAAATCTTAAATGATGAAGGGTTTATTAGATCCATTTGGTTAATGCTGTATGATGGCTGCAGGATAGCTTGTCTAAATAAAGATAAATTAATCTCCATAAATGGTGGTCCGGCATGATTTCAAATATTCCAGAGGGACTCAGATTTGAAGTTCAGCATGATAAGATAAGATTTGATCTTAACGGAATCACCACCAACTGGATGAGTCAAAGTGACGGATTTATCAAAAGAATAGATAAAGAAAACATTAATCAAAATCTTATTCTTAAACATTTAACTAAGGAACTTGAAATTAAGAATACTTTGGATCAGGGAATTACTTATCTAAAAACTCAAAAGTATCTAAAAGCAATTGACATGTTTGATGAGGTCATATTTTATGATGATGAATATGGAGAAGCTCTATTGAATAAGTCATATTGCCTAAAAGATCAGAAACACTTTGTAAAATCATTAAGATATTACCGAAAAGCCATAAACGCCGATGACTCTCTAAAAGACATTGAATACTATAAGACTCTTTTAAGAAAAGCCAATAATGAAAGAGATAACTTTCCAAGGTTGAAATTAAATATTTATGCTGGTGACGAGTATTTTTCAAAAGGGGAATTTGCCAGGGCTATTGTCAGCTATGATAAAGCATTAGCAAATCCGTCCAAATTTAAAGACAAAATATTAAATAAACTTTTAAATAAAAAAGCGAATGCTCTTTTTAAACTTAAGGACTATGGGGAGGCATTGGGGTGTTTTAGAAAATCTCAGGAAGTTGGACTTAATGATTATGCTATTTTTGGCGAAGCCTTATGTGAATATGAGTTGGAATTGGAGGTTAACGAGAAGTTCAAAGCTAAGTTGGATATCACTAAAAAGCAAATGTTAAAACAAGTTTTAATATTAAATGATTTAGGATTTTACCCTCAATCTTTAGCTATTTGTGACTTTTTATGCCAAAATCATTTTAAAGAGGATGAATTTTATTTTAAATTAATTAAAGCACGGGAAGTTTCCATTAATGGATAATTTCAGCTTCATCAAGTCTGATAATAATCATTATGGATATTGCTCCGACAAACAGAACTGCTGGTGAGATCAACCAAGATATTTTCAGATATGCTAGAAGAAATATTGGAAGGCCACTAAAAATAAATAGGATTATTAGGACTTTCAAGGTTTTTGAGCCATTTGCATTGAATATATAAGTAAATATTATTAAAAATAACATTACTAAAGTAATTGAGATTATTGCATTGGTTTCTAAATCAGTAAACGCTGTTAATGTTAGTATAATTAAAATTAGTGAAATAAATGCAGCTAAACGCAGATAATTGCTCATATTAATCATTTTATTTATCGTATTTTAACTGTTTTTTTTTTGTTTGGATTTTACTAAGTTATATAGGGTGCTAGATTTATGTAAATAAATCTAGTTCGGATTGGACTTCTTTTTTAGTTAGGAGTGTTGTTTGTTCGTCAGTTTTTTCGCCCACTTGTTGATTTTCATTTGTTTTATTATTTTCCTTAGATTTTTTAGATTTTCTTGATTTAATTGGTTCAAGATCTATTCTGCCTTCAGCCAATTGTTGTAGTTTTGTTTTTGTGTCGAAGCCTTGTTGTATGACTAGTGTTGATAATAATATGCATAGATAGATGTTTCTTCTCATGGAACTCTGAGTATATGCGTGGAATTCACCTAATCCAAATGCATCTTTGCATACTTTGAAGAAATCTTCAATTAAGCCCCTTATTGGTTTTAATTTCTTCCAATTTTCTAGTTTTTCATATAATATTGTTGTTAACTCGAGGAATAATTCTTTATTCTCTTCTAAAGTATTTTCATCGTAAAATATATCCAATGATGTGGACATTCGCGCATCCCAGCATTTTTTCAATAGTGAAGTAAATGCGAGGAAATATGACTGCAACAACGTTATACTTGTTAATCGCGTTAATATAGTTTTCCATGGAGTAATACCCTTTATCAAAAAGAATTACTTGTCTTTTTTTGAGTAAACGCCTTCTACTCAATTCTTCTAAAACTTCATCAAAAATTTTACTATCATTTTTCGCACCAGAATGGATAATTACAGAAATGGGGCATAATGAATCTTTTTCTAAGACTAAAGTGACTTTAAATCCTATATAATAGCCTTTAGTGGTTGAAAAACCCATATCTAAATCTAATTTTTCAAGATGTTCGGGACTCACGTATTTCTTTAGAATATTAATATCACAAGCTACTGGAGTTGCATCAACAATCCAATCACTTTTACGATTCTTATTTAGCTTAAGGAACAATTTGAAAAAGCTGTTGCTAATATTATTGTATTGATTAGGAGAATAACGACTCAAGTATTCATAAACCTGTGCTTCACTCGGCACTTCATTCTCAATTTTTAAGAACCTTTTTAGTTTTTTATCAATGTTAATCTCATATATTACTCTAGAAACTGGATAATTATAGAATTTACTTAAAAAAACGATTTTTATACATGTAATCATCATTTTAATGTTTTTTATTCCATTTTCACTAAATATGTGTCTGTTCTTTTTATCATCGATATTTATAAATACTTTGTCCAACAATCTAAATTTACGGCATCTTTTAGTATAATTTAATCCAGGCAACATGTTAATTCACTAATAAAATATTTGTTGCTCATTATATTTAAAATTAATTATTAATTGATGCCGTTTTTTAATATAACAAAATTATAAATCGTGGGCTACAAATTTGAGTAAAAAAATATACGAAAATAAGAAAAATAATATCAAACTGAAGGTTATTTACAACTCAAAAATCTAGCACCCTATAAGTTATATATCTGACTTTTTACAAATAGTTTACCATGAATAAGGATTATATTATTGTAGTTATTTTAATAATATTGTAATAATTATTGCATTAATTATTGGAATTCTTACTTTATCACCAGATATTGCCAAAGAGGATTCAAAATTAACTATGAAAATTAATTTTCCAATTAACGAAGGGGATTTAATTAAAATTAAACTTACAGACCTAAATGGAAATCCAATTCAAAATCAAACTGTAAATATATTCATAATGGACATGGATAATAAGACTTCAAAATATTCACTAACTCTAAATGAAAAGGGCAAGGCTAATTTTAAACTTGATAATTATGAAGGTGAATATATAATTAAAGTGAATTACGCTGGCAATGATTACTTTAAAGGCAATTCCACTGTTAAAAAAATCAATATTGGAAAAATTGTTAATAAAACTGAAATTCAAGGCAATAATCGTTCTATTGATAATGATGCTGGAGCATTTTACAGTTATCAAGATGAACGAATGATATATACAGGTGAAGTTCACAACGCTCCAGATGGTCATAGATGGAAACATTTGGGGGACAATGAATGGGAAAGGATAGATTAAATAGTATTGTGATAGTCAAACATGCCATTTTGTTGTGGTGAACTTAAAAAGTATTTAGGATAATTTAAATTATTTCCAATGCTCAAAAAGCATAGTATTTATTTTTTTAAATCAGGTCATTGTCCAAATGCACCTTGTAAATGTAGGGCAGGGTGAAAATTTGGATTTAACATTTTCAAGTGAATTTAAAAGTAAACATGATTGTCTTGACTTTCCGATAATTAGCATCCTAAGGTTTTTACAGCTAGTGATTAATGAATATTATTCATCAATTTTAATTGGTTTTTATAAAATTTAGCTTTCATGTTTATATACTATTAGTTTATATAATATTAATTAGGAAAAACATTCGGGTTTTTTTAAAATTAGTGGGGATATTATTCTGGTTTAAACTTAATTGTTTATGCTGGATGATGGCTAGTTTTGAGTGAATCAAGTGTTTTTCTAAAATCATCTCTCAATTTATCTTTTGATGGTATTAAGTGTTTTTGCAACTTACTTTAGGGGCAAACACGTTTTCAAAAGTTGTTAAAATTAAATATCATCTTTTTATAAATTATTGGTGTGGAAAAATTTGTTGTATTAAAAAATGGAGTATCATTTGGTTTAAGTTTAACTGCTTGTCAGCTTTACTATGCTAATCATTTGAGGGCAATAGTATCATTTGATTTAAGCTTAACTGCTTGTGCTGGGTGATATTTTAATACTAAATTTTTTTTCATTGGAGAATAATTTCTCTTAGTATCTAGTTTAAAGTTTTTACTTTAAGCTAGGTTACTACTTTTCATCTAAGCTAGTTTTATTTAAAATGAAATCAACTTTAAACGATCTGTGGGCAATCTCCAAGTGAAATAATGCTGGGGCTATTTCAAATCACTGACGTTATAGTTTGTATTTAATTTATGATTGACCATTTTCAATCGTTTTTCAAACCAATCATTACTATTTTCAGTTGTATTTATTGGAGGTGTTGCATAATATGATTTTATTACTTTTAATTCACGATCATAATCATTTATTCTCTCTAAACAAAAACATAAATGTTGATAAAACTGATAAAAATTAAACTTTTTTGCATTGATGATTTCGGTATAATGATTAATAGCAAGCTTGAAATTACCCACTCTCTCATAAACTTTTCCAATTTCCTCAAGAGCATATTTTTCTTGGATAAAATTGAACTCCTCATCATTCAAAATAAAAATTGAATCTTTGTCTTTTTTAAATTTGTCCGCTAAAAACTTATTTAATTTTTTTTCTTTTAACCTTCCATGAATTTCATAGTATTCAAGCCATTCTTTAATTTTATATTCGCTTATGTTTGTCTTTTCCATCAGTTGCCTTATTTTTTCTGTAAACCATATGAATTGGTACTGATTTAAATATATTTTGCTGTGTAGCAATTTTTTAATATTTACAAGATTTCCGGAGTAATCTTTAGTTTTATCATAAAGAATAGTTAATTGCCGATAAGGATACCAGTCATTTGAAAAATAGGTGTTGTTTGACAGATATTTAAAGTACAGTATTGCATTATTGTATTGTTTATTATAAATTAAAGCATTACCATATTGTATTAGGTAATTTTTCCTTTTCAAATTCTCAAATTCATCTAAATTATCATCATATTCATAAATTGGAGTTTTGCTAAGATCTAAATCATTTTCGCTAAATGGAATTTCATAATATGATTTTTCGCTTAAATCATTTTTTGTTTTTCTTTCAACTTTTTCAACGGTTTTCAATCTGTTTAAAAACCATTCATCACTAACTTTAGTTTTTGTTGACCTGCCGTTATTGTATTTTTCAATAACTAGTAATTCATTATCATAATCTCCCAGTCTGTGATATGCAATGCATAACTTTTGGAAATAACGATAACGATTATAACCTAAATCCTCAATCATATGATTTAAAAGAGCAATGTATTCTTCATATTTTCCTTCTCTGTTTAATTGGCTGCAAACTTCCTCGTATTCATATTGTTTTTGCTGTTCATCATATTTTTCTTCACTTTCAACAACGATTTTGCCATTGGATTTTTTGATTCTATCAGCTATTGGAAGAGGAGTATTTGACTTATATTTATTTGGAAGTGAATTTTGATTAAAATATTCGACAAGTGAGCTAATTTCAGATTCTGAAATGTAATTTTTCTTTGAAAGGGATTTTAATTTATTTTTAAACCATAAAAATTGGTGGTTATTACAGTAAATTTCACTTTTAAAAAAGGATTTAATAATTTCTGTTTTTTTATCAAATCTTTTAGTTTTTTTATAAATCATAACCAGTCTACGATAAGGATAATAATCATTTGTGAAATATTCATGGTTTAAAAGACTTTTGTAAAAATCAATTGCTTTTATTTGGTCTTCTTTTTCTAATTTTAAACCTTTGTATTTAAGATTATATTTATCACTTGCAGTAGTCATATTTTCACTTGAAAGTATTTTTGTAAGTTTTAATAATTATATTATTTTGTTTTTATAGTTACTAACCAAACTTTTATTATAGATGTCGGATAAATTATAAAATATGTCTGGAAAATCTAAAATTAATGTTTTTAACAAAATGACAAAAATCGCTTTGGATGAAGAAATCAGCAATTGTGTGGCTTACCATAGGTATTATCAAAGGCTAATTGCAGTCAAAATAGTTAGTGAAGGAAATACCATAACTAATGCCGCAAATATATTGGGAAAATCCTATCAAACAGTTCACAGATGGATTAAAACATGTGAATCTGAAGGATTGGAAGGTTTAAAACCATCTTTTGGTGGTGGAAGACCATCAAAATTAACTTATGATCAACTAATTGAATTAGATAAACTCATTGAAAAAACACCCAATATGTCAATGAAAGACGTACATAAACTTGTTAATGAAAAATTCAATGTAAATTATAGTTTAAAGCAAATAGGAAAAATTGTAAAGAAATTAGGATACAATTATAGCAAAGCATATCCTAAATTTTCAAAATCCCCAAAAGATGCTGAAGAACAGTTAAAAAAAACTTAGAAGAATATAATGTAACAACAAATGATATTATAATCTTATTTGATGAAGCATCATTCCAAAATGAACCCTATACTCAAAAATCACTATATAAACAAGGAACAAAACACACACAAACTGTAAATCCATACAAATTCAAAATCAACGCCACAGGGCCACTAACAATAAATGGAAATTCAACCATCACAATCACAAATTCATCAACAGCACCAGAAATTACAATAGCACTTTTAGAATTAAGAGTAGCAAATACTAACAATGAAAAATACAGTAAAAATATTAAACAAAATAATATCCGATTTTAATCTAACTGATGAAGACATAAACAAATTATTAATGGAAAATAACGAAAATAATGAAATTTTTACAGCAAAAATTTTAAAAACATTAGAAAAAATATAAAGACAATACCACATCCACAATCGCTAGAATCATTGGAAAACACTGCAATAGAGAATCCCTCAATAATGTGAAAAAAAAGAAGAGAAATAAGAAGAAAAATAACATTAAACCTATTACAAAAAGAAGACATAATAACAAAAATGCAAACCGAACAAAGAATATGTTTAATTCTAGATAATTAAAGTGTCCACAAATCCGTATTTATCAAAAAAAATAGCATTATATCTTAATATTGAACTAATATACCTTCCACCATACTCTCCTCACCTAAATCCAATCGAACAAATATGGAGACAAATGAAAAAAGAAATAAAACATTATTACCTTAAATCAAAAGAATTTCTACAAGAATTAACTATAAAAACATATAATGAATCGATTTCTGGAACAAAAGTTTATGACAAATGGCTCGAAACATTTATACCAAAAGTTTAGTAATTAACTATAGGTGGAATTTATTTACAATAATACTTCAAAAAACCTAGATTCTGAAAACGAAAGACTGAGAAAAGAACACAAAGAACAAAAGAATATAGACAAATGAATATCAAATATTTCCGATGTAAACTCTCAAAAGATGTAAATAGAAGATTTAACACCATATACAACTAATTAAACCAATTGACGAAGATACACAAAAATTCCTAAAAAACCTCAACAAAAAATTCGAATAAAACCACCACATACTTTCAAGACCCTCAAATACCAAAAACAAACAATAAAATCGAAGGATACTTCAAAATAACACCATCAAAAGCCATGAAAATAGTATATCAAACAAAAGAAGGACTAATAAGATGGATAAACAGAAATGTAATAACTCACCAATCAAAAAACAACACTAAAAATCAATTAAAAAACCAAATAGCTACATCATGACAATTTTAGACAGTGCCATCAATCGTTAAATTTTTTACACTCTGTCATTAATGCATACTCAAACAAATATTGCCAGATAAAAACCACAACATCATTTAAACCCCAAAATATCAATAAGACAAATTAAAATATATTCTATCAAACAGTGAATATGGTACACAACCCACTCTTAAATCCGTAAAAAAATAAAAAGTTTTTCCATGTCCAAAATTTTTTTAAATAAGTTTAAATATTTTTAAATACATATTATGTATAACAAATATATGGAGGTTATTTTTAAATGGATGATTACAAAATTTTGAAATTTGCTAGCCTATTCCATGACATTGGTAAATTTTACCAAAGAGCGGATAATCTAGGTAAATCTTCCCATGCATATGATTCTAAATATGAAAAATTGGATATGTCGGATTATGGTAAGTCTGGAGCTCATTCTAAATGGTCAGCAGATTTTGTTAAAGATTATTTTGATGATTATGTTGAAGATTTAGTGTTATATCATCATAACCCTTCCAAATCTGATTTTCCTGAATTGTGTAAAATTGTTCAAAAGGCAGACCATCATTCATCAAAAGAACGTATTAGCTCAGAGGATAAATCAGATGTTTTATTAACTCCTTTAACTTCTATTTTTTCAAGGATTTCTCTTGATGGTGAAAAACATGATGATTTGTATGTGCCTTTGGTTGAACTTGACTTTACAAAAGCCCTTCATCCCCAAAGCGAAAAAATTAAAAATGGATGGAATTTAGTTCCTGATTATCAACATTTATGGAATAGATTTGTTGATGAATTTAAATTACTTGAAAATAAGGATTTTGAAAGTGTCTTGGCATTATTGAAGAAGTATACTTCTACTGTTCCATCTGCAACTTATTATTCTGAAAGTGATATTTCTTTGTATGATCACTTAAAGACAACTGTTGCTATTGC
Organism: Methanobrevibacter sp. V74; assembly: GCF_963082495.1. Lineage (NCBI taxonomy): Archaea > Methanobacteriati > Methanobacteriota > Methanobacteria > Methanobacteriales > Methanobacteriaceae > Methanobrevibacter > Methanobrevibacter sp. V74. Next base: position 6,268 of record NZ_CAUJAN010000002.1, on the reverse strand, counting down.
TAATTGCAGATATCTGTTCTCAAAAAATGAAAAATTAAATCAAACTGATACTCAGGAGGTTTATAGGATTATCAACGGTGATATTTCAGGTATACAAAACTTTATTTATAGAGTTCAAACTCCAGAAGATGCACAAAGTGGTATGAGTAAACGGTTACGTGGACGTTCTCTTTATTTAACTTTATTATGTGAATCAATCGCTTCAAAAATAATTTTTGATTTGGATCTGGACTCATCTAATATTCTATTATGTGGCGGCGGGCGTTTTACAATTATCGCACCTAATACTCAGAAAACTGATGAAATAGTCAATAAGATTAATTTAGAGGTTAATCATGAATTCATTGACAAGTTTAATGCAGAATTGTTCTTAAACATTGTTTCGATAAATGCATGTGGTGATGATTTAGCCAATTTTGATAAAATTTTATCTGATCTTACAGTATTATTAAATGAGAATAAGAAACATAAATTTTTAAATCAGCTTAATGAAGTATTTAATGTTGAATCTGGGGCAAATTATGATTTATGTCCTGTTTGCGGAAATGAGTCGGAGGATGTTTATTGTCATGATTGTTTAAAACATGAAAGATTAGGTGGTGAAGTTGCAAATGCAAAATACTTAATTAAATATGTCGCAAATGATAAAATTCCTAAATCATTGTTTTATCCTAAATTAAATATTGGTTATCTGTTTAAAAGGAATAAGTCTCAAGTTTCGGATGTCATTAAACAAAATCCGGATGTCAAATTCATTATTTATAAATTAAATGATACTAATTTTTTAGACTTTGATATATCTAGCGAAAATGTTTCCTTTGACTTTAAAGTAATTGGTAATAGCATTCCAAATATTCATGGAACTCCACTTTATTTCAACCATCTTGCTGAAATTGCAAAAGGGGCGAATAAACTTGGAGTATTGAAAATGGATGTAGACAATCTCGGTCTAATATTTTCCAAAGGCTTTAAACATATTGGCGGTGCAAGTATTTCAAGAGTTTCTTCTTTAAGTTTTTATCTTGATTTGTTCTTCTCAGGACGAATAAATCAAATTGTTGATAAATTTAATTTTACAACAGAACTTCCAAAAGACACGGAATGTGAAATTAAAACATTAACATTTGAGAATGAAACTGAAACCGTTTATAGGCCTAAAAAGGATCTTCCAAAAGGTGAGGGGACATCAACTATTCATATTAACTATTCCGGTGGGGACGATTTGTTAGTTGTTGGTCCGTATGATGATGTGATTTTATTTGCACAAGAATTTAGAAGGAGATTTAAAATATGGACTGCGGATAATGAGGATATTACTATTTCAGCAGGAATTAGTATTGTTTCTCCAAAATTCCCAATTGGAAAAGCGGCTTTAATGGCTGATGCGGAACTTGAAAAGTCAAAGGATTGTGGACGTGATAAAATCACAGTCTTTGGTGAAACATTAATGTGGGAAAGTAATGGTTTAGAAAAAGGTTTTGATGAAATATTTGATTTTGCAAAATATTTGGAAGAGAAAAACGAATCAAAAGATCTTTCAAGAGGATTGACACATTCATTACTAAATATTTGGGAGAAAAATTTCAACAAAAATTTCAATATTTCAAATGAAGATGAATGGAATGAGGATATTCAAAATAGATTGTTAACTAAATCATATATTCCAATATTTAAATATAAATTAAGATCAATCAACAATTCACAGGTAAAGGAATGTGTTGATAAAAATGGAATTAAATTCATGCCCTGGATTAAAACTCCAGTATCATGGGTTAGTTTAAGATTAAGGTGATTAGATGTCTGATATTAATAGTGTTATACAAAAAATAAATGCTTGTAGTCATTTAAGTGAAATTGAAACTCCATATTTCCTTGATGCAGAAACAGGTTATGCACATATTGTTGCAAAAAATTCTAAAAAGTTAAACACAACACAACTTAGAAAATTCTTTGCAGCTTTAAAGAAGATGGAACAAAAAACAACTTGGGATGAAATTGAAACGGAATTTTACTTATTAAAACCAAGAATGGCAGTTTCAGTAGGTCGTAAAAACTTACCAAAGCCATTTTATGATGTTATTTTAGCGGCAATGGCTAAAGTGGATAATGTTGAAGATGATGAACTAAAAATGAAAAATTTTGATATTTTTGTTAAATTTTTCGAATCAATTGTAGCTTATCACAAATATGAAGAAGTATCTAAAAATAAAAGAGGAAGGTTTAGGAATGTTTATTAAAAATTATTTAATTCAAGGAAAAATAACTTGTAAAACTGGTCTTCACATTGGAGGATCCAGTGATACAATTGACATTGGAGGAAGTGACAACGTAATTATTAGGGATTCTGTAACTGGTAATCCTTACATTCCAGGATCTTCTCTTAAAGGTAAACTTAGATTTTTAACTGAGTTAAACGATAAAAAGTCAGCTCAAAGTGTCATTAATAATAACGGCAAACCCTCTGATGATGCAAATTGTATAGCAGTTAAATTATTCGGCATCTCTTCTGATGAAAAACAAACTGAACTTAAATTCCCAACAAGAACTATTGTTAGAGATGCATATCCGGATAAGGATACCTTAGAGTTGTGGGAAACTGAATCTTTAATTAGTGGTGCTGAGTTAAAATATGAAAACAATATTAACCGAATTGATTCTTCAGCAACTCCAAGAAACATTGAAAGAGTGCCAAAAGGTTCTAAATTTGATTTTGAAATTGTATTTTCAGTTTATGATGGTGATGATGAAAATATTTCCTATCTTTTAGATGCTATGAGACTTTTAGAAGATAATTATCTTGGCGGAAGTGGTTCTAGAGGTTTTGGTCAAATTAAATTTGAAAATATCAAATTAACTAAAAGAACAACTGAATATTATAAAGAAAACGTTGAAGAAGAAATACTTATAGAATCAGATGATATAACCGAAGTAATTAATGCAATTAAATAGGGGGTTAACTAATGTTGGTTTATATTAAACCATTATCAACATTTCCAAAATTACACTCAGATACATTATTTGGAGCATTAACCTCTGCAATAAGTGAATTATATCCAGATTTAATTGAAAAAATGTTAAAAGAATTTGAAGAGGGCAGATCTCCATTTTTAATTTCTTCAACATTTCCGGTAATATTCAATGATGATGAAAAAATCAAATTTTATCCAAAATTAATCATGGATAGTGATTTATCCAATATAGATTCAAAAACACTTAAAGATTATAAAAAAGTGGAATATATTGAAGAAGAATTATTCAATGCTTTAATAAAGGGTGATTTAACAGAAAAAGACTTATTGAATAATTATGATAATTATTACAGGTCTTTAAATTTATTAATGAGTGAAAAACTAAATGTTGATTTTGGTTTTGGTGAAAATATACTTCCAAACAATATGGTAAACAGACTAATTAATGAAACAGAAATATTCTACACTCAAGGAGATAGTTATAAAAATCTAGGATTATTTTACTTAGTCTACCTATTTGATGAGGGCTATGGCAAAATCATTGAATCCGCTATGAAATTTTTAAAAGATCGTGGATTTGGAAGAGATATTTCAACTGGTAAGGGACATTTTGATTTTGAAATTGAAAGTGTTTTAAATTATGAGGATAATGAAGGGGATAATATGTTTGTTTCACTTTCAAGATTCATTCCAACAGAAAATGACTTGAAACGAATCAATGAATATTCATTTTATGAAATTGGTTCTAAAAGAGGAAGGGATAAATCTGGTGAGATAAGAAAACAAGTAAGATTTTTCAAAGAGGGTTCCGTATTTCCAAATTTCCAATTAACATATGGTAATATTGTTAAATCGGGGGATATTAATCCTGCAATTGAATATGGTTATGCATATCCGCTAAGATTCAGTAAGGAGATTAAATAATGAAATGCGATATTAAGGTTTTATCTCCAATTCATATAGGTTCAGGTGAAAAATATACTGCTTCAGAATATGTTAAATCAAAGGCTAAAACTAATAAAGGCAATATTTTAAATATTATTAAAAGGATGGACGTGTCTAGTTATTTTTCATCTCTTGATGAAAATAAAAAAGACGATTTACTAAGAGATTTGTCAAACCCTAATTTCAATTTAGGAAATTTCGATTCTAGAATTTCAAATTCTTATGTGAAGTATAAGGCTATTGATAAAACTAAAAAAGAAATTTACCCATCACAAGAGATTGCAGAAGCAATTAAAACTTTAAATGAGTTATATATTCCAGGTTCATCCATAAAAGGGGCAATTAAAACTGCAATTTTGTTCAACGAACTTGACGGCAGATTGATTTCAAAAATTTCAAAAAACATTTTAAGTGATAATGGTTCTGTCATTAAGAAAAATTATGGAAGATTCATGAACGATATTTTCGCATCAAATAAAGCACCTCCTAAAGCACCTCCTGCACAATGGGATATCATGAAATTTTTACAAGTTTCAGATACGAACACAATTAAATCCCCTACAATATATGATGTTGCAACTGTCATGGCTTCTTTTAAATGGGGAGATAATGAATTTTACTCTAAAAATAAAAGAACTCATGAACCAATTTTAATCTATCTTGAAACAATTGCCAGAGGAAAAAAGCTATCTTTTGAAATTAGAAATCATTATGATTATGATATCTTTAAAAGCTTAGGTCTTGACGATAAAAAGCATTTAATTGATATTAAAAATATCAAAAGATACATATTTAATTTTTCAAAATCACTAATTCGCAATGAAATAGAATTTAGTGAAGATTATGAAATTGATTATCTAAACAAGTTTTACTTAAATCTAGAAAAGCAAAATTCAATCGATAATCCTGTTTTAAGAGTGGGCGGAGGTTCTGGATTTTTAGCAACTACTGTTGGTTTAAAAATTATGGATCATGATGAAACGATATTTGAAAGGATTAGGAAAGGTACTCGAGGCAAAACTTATGATTATTCATTCCCTAAATCAAGAAAAATCACTCAAGTTGGTGGAATGCCATTAGGTTGGATTCAATTGTCTTTTGGAGAAGTTTAATATGAAAGCGTTAATTTTAAGTTGCGGTGGTTCTCCGGAACCACTGATTTTTTCCATTAATTATTTTAAACCAGACTTTACATATTTTTTATGCTCAAATGATTCGGTTGATATAACTAACAATATTGTAGAAGAATGTTGTTTGTCAGATGATCAATATAATGTGAAAGTCGTTAATAATCATGAAAATTTGGAGGATTCATTTGCAAAATCTAGGGAGGTTATTCAAGAATTGCAAAAGCAATATGATAACATCCATGTGGATTTCACAGGGGGAACAAAACCAATGGTTTCAGGATTGGTTTTAGCGGCAATTGGAGAAGAGTGCACATATTCTTATGTTGGTTCTAAAGATTTTAAAGGAAGAGACAAAGAGGGTTTGGGTATTGTTCAAAATGGTTTTGAATCAATAAAAGACCAAAGGGATCCTTATGATGTTTTTGCAGTGATGGAATTCAATAAAGGTATGGATTTCTTTAATAAATACCAATTTGAAGCTGCAAAATTAAACTTCGAAGAAGCTATTGGTAAACTGGAATCTGATAATCTTAAAGAAATTGCAGACTTGTCCAGGGATATTGTTAAGGTTTATGACTCATGGGATAAATTCAATAATCTATATGATAAAAAAACAATCAGCAATACCTTTTTAAATATTATTGAAAGAATTGAAAACTCAGATAATCTCAAATCATATTTTGATGAAAACCATCCCGAATTTTTAAATCAAATAAAAAATAATTGGAAGTTCTTACAACTGAAAGTTTCTAAAAGAGGCCTGATTAAACCAGAGAATGTTAAATTTTATTTACCTGATTTATTGAATAATGCCTATAGAAGAATTGAAGAAGGCAAATATGATGATGCCGTTGCAAGACTTTATAGGGCTATTGAACTAATAGCCCAATTAGGTTTGATAAATGAGGGATTAATTAATGAAAATATTTTATGGGTTAATAAAGAGTTTAAAATTGATTTAAATATTATTCATAATTTAAAAAATAATGAATTAAAATCATTTATTTATAAGTTGCCTGAATATGATAGGGCAGTGCATAAATGTAAAAAGAATATTGGACTAGGTTCTAAACCTGTCTCTTATAACACATCTCCGAGCCCACGAGACCTCTCTACATCTCGTATGCCGTCTTCTGCTTGAAAAAAAAAAAAAAAATAAAAAACCTCTCGAACTGCAGGAGCACTCTAAACATATCACATACCTAGATCTGTCACCGCTGGCCG